>JAJRBS010000124.1 GCA_028679325.1 Methanoregulaceae archaeon
ACCGGTCATCTCCTGGCTCCTTTCCTGGAAGAGGATCCCGTCCATAATCTTCACCTTCGCCGGTTACATGTCCGGGTGTTTCTTCTTCCTGTACCTTGTCAGTTGAGAAACATCTCTCATACTCCTCTTTTGAACTACCAAGATCCTCTCATTTAAAATACCGCAAATACCGAAATAGTCCCTGTCACGAGGTGATCGTGTGAAACCACGAACAGTATTCCGGATAGGAGTGATTCTCCTGTTCACCAGCGTGCTTGCCGCAGGTGCTTTGGCGGCAGCCGTACCCTACTCAGATATGACCAGCAGGTTCTCCGGAGTCCCGGGCTGGAGCGCCTGGTCAACCGGCCTGGACAAGACATCGTTGATCTCGACATGGAAGGCACCTGCCTCTGATCCGAGGTCATCGCTCATCAGCGAGATGTCGATCATCCCGGGCTCTGATACAGCCCGGTATGCACAGCAACAGGCGCCGATCGCATGGGACCCGAGCTTTATGAGCCGGGTGGAACGGAGCAATTACCGGGTAACCCATTGCAGGATGCTGTAATCCCGGCGTTTAAGGCAGGCCGGAAAGAAGATCCCCGGCCTGGCCCCGATTTTATTCCTCTCCTTACCAATGTCCAAACTCACGGATGGCGTGCGAATACCGGAATCTCCTGGTTCCCGGCATACCCATCCTTCTGATTTCACCTGTCCTGACTTTTGACCTTCCAAAGTCCCATATCTTTATAGCGCTGCATGGAGTGGTTATGATGCGGAGCGCTATCGGTGGAGCAATCCAGTTATGACCTGGTGGTCATAGGAACAGGCGCTGCGGGGACGTCTGCAGCGGCGAGGGCTGTTAACCTAGGGGCACGGCGTGTGGCCATCGTGGAGCAGGGAAGGCTCTTCGGGACCTGCATCAATGTCGGGTGCATCCCGAGCAAATACCTTCTCGCCGTCGCCAACATCCACTACTACCGGGGGTATGGTCACCCGGGCCTGGAGATGAAAAGCAGGTACGATCCCCTGGCAGCCCTGGCAGGAAAGGAAGATCTTCTCGAGAACCTCCGGCGCCGGAAAGAACAGCAGCTCTTTGAGAGACTCGGGGTCGAACTGCTACGGGGAACGGCACGATTCACATCGCCCGACGAGATAGTCGTCGAGGGCCGGACGATGAGAGCCGAACGGTTCGTTATCGCCACCGGGTCGAGACCGTCCGTTCCCGATATCGAGGGGATATCATCGGTCCCCTTTATGACCAGCGACGAGGCCCTGGATCCCGGCCAGATACCGGAGACCCTGATAGTAATCGGCGGGAGGGCGACTGGCCTTGAACTCGCCCAGCTCTACGCTCACCTGGGGTCGAAGGTCACCGTCCTCCAGAGAAGCCACCTCATCATCCCCGAAGAGGAGCCGGACATCTCCCGGCTCCTCGCCCACTTCCTGATTACCGAGGGGATCAGGATCGAGACCGACACCGAACTCCGGAAGATCCAAAGCAGTGATAAAGGTGTTTTTGTTTCTGCCCGGATCGGGGGTGAGACCGTCAGTCTCCCGGCTGACCGGATCCTCATGGCCACCGGCCGTGATCCGGACACCCGGGGACTGAACCTCGGGGCCGCAGGGGTGAAGACAGGAGCACGGGGGGCCGTACTCGTGGACGAGACCATGAAGACTTCGTCCCCCCGTATCTGGGCGGCCGGGGATGTGCTTGGTGATTCCCAGCTCGAGCCGGTGGCCGGCATGGGAGGTTCTTTCGCCGCAGAGAACGCCCTGACCGGGAGCGGGAAGAAACTGGATCTCTTTGCAGTACCCCATGCCATCTACACCATGCCCCAGGTCGCCAGTGTCGGGCTGACCGAAGCCGGGGCCGAACAACGAGGGTTGCCACACGAGTGCCGGAGCATCTCTCTCGACCGGCTCGGCATCTCGGCAATTTCCGGGAATTTTCCCGGGCTGGTGAAGATCGTTGCCGGGAAAGACCAGCGGAAGATCCTCGGGGTGCATATCTGCGCCCCGGCGGCGGCAGAGATGATCCACGAAGGAGTGTGTGCGGTCAGGTTCGGGATAACCGTCGATGATATCATCGATATGATCCATGTCTTCCCGACATTTACCGGGGCCATCCAGGTCTGTGCGAGATCCTTCCGAAAGGACATGCCCGAGAAAGAGGGCTGTGACTGAGTGACCCCCAGGGCCTCGGAGAACTGCAGGTATCAGGAAGTCTACAACTCGTACAGGTCAGGCCGCCGGTCGGCAAAGACCCTCATGGATGAACGCACCTCATCCAGACGGGCCAGGTCGATGGTGGCGGTCAGAAGCTCTTCCGTGTCGCCCCCTTCGACGACCGGATCCCCCCAGGGGTCGATGATGACCGAGGAGCCGAAATAGGTCACCTCCCCCTCGCTTCCCAGCTCTTCGGATCCCACTCGGTTCGTGGCAACGAGGAAGATCTGGTTCTCGACAGCCCGGGCCCGGCACAGGACCTTCCAGTGCGAAAGCCTCGGGCAGGGAAAGGCCGCCGGCAAGAGTACTATCCCGGCCCCCTTCAGGGCATAGGTCCGGTACAGTTCCGGGAAGCGGATGTCGTAACAGATGGAGAGCCCTGTCCTTCCCCAGGGAGCATCGACCAGGCAGAGCGCGTTGCCGGCCTCGATGAACTGCTCCTCGTGGAAGAGGCTGAAGAGATGGGCCTTCCGGTAGGTCCCCGCCATCTGTCCCTCGGGATCGATGAGGAGGGAGGTATTGGCCACCCGACCCCGCCCTGTCAGGACAGGAAGGGATCCGTTGATCCAGATATGGTAGTCCCGGGCGAGCGAACAGAGGGAATCGAGGATACAGGCATGGCGGCGGGCGAGCTCCCCCATCTTTTCCCAGGGAAAACCGGTGGTCCACATCTCGGGAAAACAGACAAGATCGCTTCCCCGCCGTGCCGCTTCGGCAATGAACCCCTCTCCCTTTTCCAGGTTCTCCTCGGGGTGGGAGGGGACGACCTCCAGCTGGGCGAGGGAGATAGTATACGTCCTCTCATCCGATCCTCTTTTGGGACCTGTCACATTCATCACTCTCGCGTGCATGGCACATCAAACTGTCCCGGCCAGCCTTCCCCGCGGCCCGGAAGTGCTATCTCCTCTGGTAAAAACCTCTTCTCATGCAAGATGCCGAACAGTTCTTCCGGCTGGACAGCTATGCCCGTGATGCGGGGATAGAGCTCCTTGAATCGGCGCCGGGGAAGGCCACGGTGAAGATGGAGGTCACGGCCAGCCACTTAAACAGCCACCGGACCGTGCATGGCGGGGCAATCTTTACCCTGGCCGATACCGCCTTTGCCATAGCCTCGAACTCCCATGGGATCCCGGCCGCCGCCATCAACGCCCACATATCGTACATGAAGTCCGTCACGTCCGGGACCCTGTTCGCAGAAGCAGAAGAGTTCTCCCTCAATCCCAAACTGGCGTCCTACACCGTGCGGGTCACCGACCAGGAAGGGAACAGGATCGCCATCTTCCAGGGCATGGTCTACCGGAAGACACCCTCCCGGTAACAGCCCTCCTGCTGCCCGTTCAGCCCGAAATAAGGAACAGGTTGTTGACGATTATGCTTGTATAAATGATGCAGTCTGTGAAGAGGAAGATGAAAATGGAGATTTTTGCCAGTTCGAGCAATGTCATAGAGGGAGGTGAGAGCGAACCCGCATACCTCCGTTCTGAAAAGTAGATGAAGATGCAGAGGAACAGGATAAGGAAGGGCAGGGTCACCTTGAACAGGAAATGAAGTGCCGGGTCCTGAATCAGGTACGACAGGAGAGGATTCTGCTCCTCAAACCCGCTGCGGATAGCGAGGGTAGTGGTGATCACATCACCGACCATGAGCGGGATGAGAGCCAGCATGGGCCAGAAGAAATAATTCTTCCTTGTGATGGGCCAGAAGATGCCGGTAATCATCGATCATACCTCCTATCCGTTCAAGAGTACTACTCCCTCATTCCTTTCCCGTATAAAAAAATCCCTCTATCCTCTGCATTGAATGGCCAGACAGGGGGCCGGAAAAAGGATTATTTTCGTTAAATAAAACCGACTTTCAGGAGCAGGCTGACCATCAGAAAAACGGCAAAGCCGAAGATAGCGGTGGTGACAATGAGCATCCCGGTCCTCACATTCGGGGATTCCCATTTCATGTAAACACCACAGAAGAAGAGAACAATGGCAAAGAGAACGGTATTGGCTATGTACAGGTCCCCGTTCTGGTTCGCGTCCTTGCCCTGCTCGAAGGCCTCTGCTGCCGCCTCTTCGAGGAGGATGCTCTCCTGCTGGGCCGCGAGCTGGTACTCGGGGAGGGAGAATGGAGTCCCCGGCGGCACAGGATTCGAGGTGTTCCCTTCGGCTTTCCATGTCTCAAACGCCGGTATGAACTCAGGCCGGAAACGATCTTCCAGGAACCTGGCTGCCTGTTCATCACCGGAGCTCACCGCATTCACCCAGGCAAGGTACGTATCCACATCAACGATTATCTCGGTGTTCGCCAGGGTCGATGAACGGATGGATTCGGTTCTCAGTTTTGAGGAATTACCGAAATCAACCGCCTGGACGCCGTTCCAGCGGGTAGCCTGGTAGACACAGAGTGCTGTCGACAGCGTGGCACAAAGGAGCAGGATCGCAAAAATTGCATCTAATCTGGGAGTCTGTTTTGTCGGTATTTTTAACTTTGAGGCGTCAAACATGCTGTCTGGATCCTGCCAGAATAGGTGACGCGGGTCAGGATATTAACCAAGCGGTCTGCCTGCTTTTTTTACCAAGAAACGTGCTGTGCACGGCATGAATTGTTCTTCTGCGAGAGAACTGGTCCCCCTGCCTTTCATTCCAGGGTGAAGAAGAACGTCGATCCCCTGCCGGGCTCAGATTCGGGCCAGATTCTCCCCCCATGACGGCTGATGATGCGGTGAACGATAGCCAGACCGACACCGGTTCCTTCGTAGTCCGGCGTGTTGTGCAGCTGCTGGAAGGGTTTGAAGATAACGTCGCTGTACCGCATGTCGAAACCAATACCGTTGTCTTTCACGAAATACACGGTCTTCCCGTCACGATATACCGAACCGATATCGATCAGGACGGGTTCGATGTTCCGGGTGAATTTCAGGGAGTTTGAGAGGAGATTGTAATACACCTGGTGCAACAGGGTCGGATCGGCGGAGCAGTCCGGGAGATCTCCCAGGGTGATCCGGACGTCCCGGCCCTTCCGTTCGGCCCGCAACTGGTCGAGTGCACTCCGGACGATCTCCGAAGGACTGGTCACCGCCTTGTTCAGTTCCTTCCGGCC
>JAJRBS010000150.1 GCA_028679325.1 Methanoregulaceae archaeon
TGGGTCAGGGCTCATCGATCTCCTTGCCGAACTTCTTCGCGCCTGCATCATCGACCGTACCGGGAGGATCAACACCGCCATCGACCATAAGCGGGTCAGGCATATCAGGCAGTCCCCTGAGTTCGTGGTGGTGTGGAGCGATGAGAGCGGAATCGGGAAGGACATTGTCATCACCGAGAACGACGTGAAAGCACTCATCATGAGCAAGGCATCGGTGCTTGCCGCCTGCCTCACCCTCATGGACGAGGCAGGGATTGACAGAAACGGGATAGCCCGGATCTACTTCTCGGGGGCATTTGGCAATTACATCAACAAGGAGAATGCCATCGCCATCGGCCTCATCCCCGAGATTCCAGTGGAAAAGATCGTCAATATCGGGAACGGCGCGATCGAGGGTGCGAATATCGCCCTCCTGAACCGCAGGAAAAGGAAGGTGCTCGATGAGATCGCCAGGAAGATCGCGTATATCGAGCTGAATACCGAAGCCTCATTCATGGACGAGTACACCCGGAGCAGTTTCCTCCCCCACACTGATCTTACCCTTTTTCCCGGAGTGGAGGAGATGCTGGAGAAATGCCGGCTCCGGAGAGGGGGGGCATGAGCTCCGTCCTACCCCCACCCTGCAGCCGGGCGACGGGGGTCGGTGCCCTGCCCTATACCCACCCGAAAGAAGCATGCGACCAGGTGCTTGCTACCTATCCCGACATTCCCTACATTCCGACCCTGCCAAACAGAGGCCTGCTTGAGACCATCGTCTTCTCGGATTCTTCCCGTCTTCCCGGCCGGCGGATTGAGGAGGGAAGGATGACGGTAGACCGTTCGCGGGATCTGACGAGGGAGCTGGAGCAGGTGTACCTCGATTTCATGGAAAAGAATACGACACCCTATGCCATTACCCCCGAATATGCGTCCTGTTTTGCCGAGATGTCACAGAGGACTTTTTCCGGTTCCCTCTTCCTCAAGTGCCAGGTGACCGGACCGGTGACCCTGGGGATGCAGGTAGTCGACGACCAGCGCCGTCCTGTTTACTATGACGACCAGTTTGCTGATGTCCTTGCGAAGATGATAGCGCTCCGGGCACGGTGGGCCGAGAAGGAGATGAGCGGATTTTCAGGTGTTACGAAGACGCTGGTGATGCTGAACGAGCCGTACCTGGCCTCCCTGGGCTCATCGGTCGTCCCGATCAGGAAAGAGCTCGTCACGTCGGGATGGGAGGATATCTCCGGCATGATCGATGGGGGCCTCGGCATCCACTGCTGCTCGAATACCGACTGGGAATATGTCATGGAACTCTTCCCCTCTGTCATCTCCTTTGATGCCTTTTCGGGAGCAAGGGAGTTCCTCCTGTACCTGGACAAAGCGGTCAGCTACATGGAGAAGGGAGGGATCATCGCCTGGGGGATCATCCCCTCCCAGCCGGACCTTTTCTCTGCATGCTCTCCTGACACCTTCCTGGAAAGATATCGGCTGATACAAAAACAGGTCACAGGATCCTGCAGCGAAGAGCTCTTCTTCCGACAGTCCCTCATAACCCCGACCTGTGGAATTCAGTCAGCTGATTCCGGGATAGCGGAGGAGATCATGAAGGCAGCAAGGACGCTTTCGGACAGGATACGCGAGGAGCATGGTGGCACATGAGCTTCTCCATAGCAGTCTCTGGAAAAGGAGGAACCGGAAAGACCACGGTCTCGGCACTCCTGGTCAGGGCCCTGGTGCAGGCCGGTGAAAGACCCGTGCTTGCCGTCGATGCCGACCCGAACGCAAATCTTCACGAGGCTCTCGGCGTGACGCTCGAGGGGACCCTCGGCTGCATGCGGGAGGAGGCCTTCAGGGAGAGTATACCTCCCGGGATGGGGAGAAATGATTACCTTGCCCTCCGCTTCAGGAAGTCTCTCGTTGAGGGAGAGGGATTCGACCTGATTGCCATGGGACGGCCCGAGGGTTCCGGCTGCTACTGTTTTGCCCATGACGTGCTGAAAACCAGCCTGCACCTCCTCGGTAAGGACTACCGGTTTATGATCATCGACAATGAGGCCGGGATGGAGCACATCGCCCGTGAGACAATCGGGGTCCCGGACCTCCTCCTGATCGTTAGTACACCAGACAGCAGAGGCATCAGGACCGCAGCCCGGATAAACGAGCTGGCCCGCTCGCTCGGCCTCAGCCAGGTTCCGATGAGGATGGTCATCAACCGGTGGAAGGGAGGGAGGGTCATATCCGGACCATCGGTTCCCGAGACGATCGCAACCATCCCGGAAGACCCTGTGGTGCTTCAGGCAGACCTCGAGGGAAGGCCTGTCGGGCTTATCCCCCGCCCGTCCGCTGCTGCCGAAGCGGTGGACAGGCTGGCCCGTGAAATCATCGCCATGGCCAGGTGAAAAAGAGGGCAGGGAAGGATCTCAGACGATCCCGGCCAGTTTCTGGATTTGGCTGGCGATGTAGTCGATCCATGCGGCGAGGGTGGTGATGATCCCTGCCAGGACAGACTCCAGCGAGCTAACGATGCCATATATGCCGCTGAGCTCCCCTTCCGGGGGGTTTCCGGTCGACATGAGGAGCGAGGCTGTCACAAGGATGATGATCACCAGAAGCAGGACAATCAGGATTACCACGCCAATAAGCATCCGGTACGATATGGAACGCATCTTTCCACATTCCTTCAGTTAATGCTTCTCCTTCCAATGAATCAATTTTTTGATCACCCCGGTTCTGTGGGGTCAGGAAAAAGAAGGAGAAGGGGGTTTGGATCTTCCGCTTTTCAAAGAAAAGTCAGGTCTCGCAACAACCCCGGCTCGTGGCAATGATCCGGACGTTCTTTGTATCCATAAGGTAAAATCTCGGATTCTCGAGGAGATCCATGGCATTGATCTTCATGTCGATGATCTCCTGGTACGAGAAGAAGACCTGTTTCTCCTCGTCCTTCTCCAGCCAGTATACCTCAATTCCTTCGGTGCGCTTCCTGCTGCCGCTGATCTGTTCCATGATCCTTGGTAAGATGACGAGACGGGACATCAACTTTTGCATCCTCACCACTTCTTCCGGGGCAGGGCACGGAAATCCTGGGAAAATCGAAACCTATATGCCGAAACGGCCCTGACATTCGTTTATATGTGCGCCCGTTTTTTAGACCGCTTTTTTAAACCCCGCCCCCATATCGTGGAGAGTCCCCCACCGCCCTCCATTGCGCACGGAGCCGGTGTGTACGTGCCTGAATTCAAGGTCAAACCCTATTTTATCGTGGCATCGGTGGAGATGGGAAACACCACAACGAAATGTATCCTGACAGGGGTGAATCTCGAGACCGGAATGTCCTATGTGATCAACAAGACAGTGAAGATGAGCAGGGATGTCCGGAAGCCGAAACCCGGTGAGGAGATCTTCGGTGAAACCCTTGACGGCACAAAACTCACCAAGGAATCGGTCACCGAGCTCGTCAAGGACACACTACTCCAGTGCCACCGGGAAGCCCACCTCGATGTCCAGAAGGATCTTGACTTCGTGGTCAGGAGCACCGGCGTCGTGGCGGCGATGGACTCCCCGGATCAGGTCGGTGTCTTCGTTCTGGCGCTGGCTAACGGGTGTCTCCTGGGCGGCGTCCCTCCGCGGAAGATGACCCCGCCGATGTCGAAAGCGAACCAGCCGGCGAAGCTCCAGCCCTTCAGCTACGCCGACAAAGTTGTCTTTATCGGGGCAGTTGCCGGCGTGATCCCCCCGGTGGGGAGCACAGGCGTGGAGATGGTGGCAAACGAGATGGAAGGGGAACTGGCAATGGCCGGGATCAAGGAAGGGGCGAAATGGACCCCGGTAGACTTCCGGAATCCCTGCATCTCCATCGATTTCGGCACCACCCTCGATGGACGAATCACCTCTGATGTTGCACCCGGCGACCCGAACCCGTTTGCCAAGACCATTGGGAACTTCTGCGGCCTGGCAGGTGCTATACCCGACGCAATCGTGAAGGGGACGGGGCTGGTCGACCCCCGCACGGGCACAGCGCTCGACGTCTTTGGCGACCGGAGCGTGATATCCGAATTCGCCCTCAGAGGGCAGAGCGATACGGTGAAAGGGTACGTGCAGCGTTGTCACGAATTGATCGATATCCGGATTGTCCCGCCGGAGAGGAGGAAGTTTGGAAGGGTCCCCGTCTATGCGGACGTGGCCAAGGAATCCGGAGTGGCTCTCATCGGGTGTGATGCCGGCGAGAATGGCAGTGGTCTTGACCTGCTGAAGGATATCGGAGCCGAGATCTACAAGAGCCACAGCCTGAGCCTGCTCAATAATGTCATAGACAGGGTCTGTGCCGGCATGGCCCTCCGCCTCATCGATGTTGCCCACGAAGAAGGGCTCGTCTTCCCCAATTCCACCATCGGATTCACGGGGAGAGCCGCGATCTCCGGGAGGAAACCGGAGTATATCGTCGAGGGTATTGCAGAAAGAAAGCTCTTCGAGGACGCCAACGATCGCCTGGTCTTCGTGGACGACGGACTCGCACGGGGTGCAGCGCTGATGGGCCGGTGCATGAACTCCCTCGGAAAACCGAAAAATCCCATCGGGGGTATCAGGGGTGGCCCCTGCATCATGGCCCGAAGAATTAAGGCAGGAAAATAGAAAGGTGATCAGCAATGCCCAAGACGAAGGTTGAGAAGGAACCTGTTCCACCCGAAGAGACTCCAGAGGATGAGCCCGGCGAGGAGTTGTACGATCTCCTGATACCGCCCGGAGTTCCCGTGAAACCGATCAGTTATATCGTGAGTAACTATGACGTAGAGGTTGTGGCCAGGAAAGAGAAGCTCTACTTTGCCAACATGGAAGGGGACGAGAGGGAGATACTGGCCTTCAGAGGCAAAAAAGAGGTTCTCGAGCAGGTGCACGTGGCCCTGGTCAACGGGCTGAAAGAATTTATTGGGGAGTAATTATCTTTTTTTTGATAATTTTTTTCCGGTCAGAAATCGGGCATGGAACGGGCAATATACCAGGCATGGATACCGAAGAGAAGGTACAGCGGGAGAAGGACGTCGAGGGCGGCAAATTCTCCATAGATATTGTAGATCCAGAGGGTCAGGTAGATGTCAATCTGAAAGATCAGAACACCCCACCATTTTCCCAGCCAGAAATAGCCGATCCCGGGTATGACGAAATTTAAAAATCCGGCAATATACGGATTTTTCCGGGTCCGGGTTCGCCTCGAGAGGGCCCGGGGAAGGAATTTGACTGGTACACCTGCCCGTGATGCCGCCTGCACAGCTTCCCATCGCACCTGGCCGTCGACATCCCTGAGTGCCCTGTACAGGGCGGGTATGGCCTTAGGATCACCTATCCTCCCGAGGGTTTTTACAGCCTGAATCCGGACAGCCGGCTCGAGATCCGTGGCTGATATGGAGAGCGGCCCGATTGCTGCATCGCCGATTTCAGCAAGAGACTCCCACTCCTGCTTACCGTTCAGCAGGAGGGCATACTCTTCACGGCCTGATGGGGACCACCCCAGTTTCTCAAGCGCGGCCGAGGCGCCGTAACGGACATACCGATCGCGGTCCCTGAGTGCATCCTTGAGATGCGGGATGGCCCGGGTGTCTCCGATCTCACCGAGAGCAAGAGCGGCCTCCCACCGTATCTCGCTGTTCCGGTCAGAAAGGAGCAGGATAAGGGGGTCGACTGCCACAGGGTTGTGCATCTCGCCCAGGGCTTCGATGATCCCGAGCCGCGTGTCTTTGCTCCAGCTCTTCAGGCCGGCGAGGAGATGGTCCATCGCTTCTGAACCGAGATTAGAGAGTGCGGCCGAGGCCTGAAACTGCACATCGGGATTTCTGTGCCGGAGGGCCTTCATCAGGCCACGGAAATCCTTCCGTTGCTTCATTGCCCCGATATCGGGATGAGGGTGGATGAGATCGTACAGGTCAGACATGATGATCGGTGCCTCCCGTCAGGCCGCCAGGTTGTTTCCCTTGATACTGCTCGCTAATCATATGTCCGGCAACCCCCGGACATAGAACCAGGTATGTACAACAAAAACTGCGGATATAACATACGATATTAGGTATGGGATGAGTGGTCCCCCCATCATCAGACTGAGGATTACGATGGCAGTGACATTGACCTGGAAGAGGAGGAACCCCCACCAGAAGCCCAGGTAGTTATAACCGAGCCCCAGGAAGAGGAAATTCAGAAGCATGGCCGCATAGGGATCCTTTCTCTGCCGTCTTCTCCGCGACAGTTCACGGGGGAGATGCATGAGAGGGATGCCACATTCCGGAAAGGCGAGGATCCCAGTCCAGCGGACTTCGCCGTTGATATCGCGAAGGACCGTGCTGCATGCCTCACTGGCCTGAGGAGTCCGGAGCCTTCCCAGTACTTCGGCCGACCGGGCCCTGATATCCGGGTCCTGGTCCTTCAGGTGATGGATGAAGGGGGCTGCGGGCAAATTGGCATGGGTTTCTATGTCTTCCCATTTCTGGTAGGCGACAAGGTAAAAGGCCGTTTCTTCCAGACTCCCGGGGTTCCAGTCCAGTCCGTCAAGGGAAAGCGCCACCCCGTATCGCACATACTTGTCCGGGTCCCGGAGGGCGTTTACCAGCTCCGGAATGGCGGTTGGATCTCCGATCTCCCCAAGTGCAACCGCCGAGGCGAAGCGGACTTCGCTGCTCTTGTCGTCCCGGAGAAGGGTGATCAGTTTCGGGAGTGCCTGCTTCTCCCTCATCTCCCCAAGAACCTCGACAGCACCGATTCGGACGTCCCGGTTCAGGTCATAGGTCCGGCGGATCAGTTCACGTGATGCCGGCTCTCCCATCCGTCCGAGAGCCTCAGCTGCCTGCCACTGGATATTGAAGTCGCCGTGGGACAGGAGGCGTGCCAACCGCTTCACTTCGCCTTTTCTTTCGAGATCCCGGATGTCCGGGTTTCTGTTGGCGAGGGTCACGAGGATCGAGGTCACTTGTTCACCAACTCAGGATAGCCCTTGTCCTGTTCTCTTCTCATCAGCTCCTCCCGGGAATTCCTCTTCCTTCCTCATGATCTATGACGGATTTACCGGAGATAAATGATATGGGTCGGCGTGAGGTGAAATGAGTATTCCAACTCCATGAGGTACATCAATGGAAATGATATTCGGCCTTCCTGGCCAGAAGCCAGGAAAAAAGTGATATTCCTTGGTAAGAAGATTTCCCTATTCTTCCTTCTGTCGCCATCGGTAGTAGAACACGATGGTCACGAAGATCACTACGAAGACAATGGAGATATTCTTCAAAATGACGATACTCGTGGTTCCCGTGGTAAAGAATTCAAGAGGTGAAGCCGCCTGCTGGCCAGTTGATAGCTGGCCTACTGGTTCACCTGTTCCTTCAGGCATCACCTGCTGGGTTACAACCGAGACTGGTGTAACGGGGGCGGGGGCAGGTGCCTGCTGCTGTGGCGGGGGTGTTGCTTGAGGCAGAGCGGCGGAGGTCTGTGCTGGTGTTACAGTGGCGGTTGCAGATGACTGTGTATGGGTGCTTCCGCTATCATCACTGCTACCTCCTCCCCCGCCTCCACCACCGGGTCCTAATGCCCGTGTTGCGATCATCTGGATAAGTTGAGGGATACTTCCGGACTTGCTCAAGGATGCAAGACCAAAAGTTGAGAACCCGTTCGGAGATTCCACCCTGAAAAGGTCCAAATTACGAACGGGATCATGACCGACGAACGTGGTATTCAGGACTTCTCCGGTTCCATCATCAGCGATGCGGATGACGCGTATGCTGTCTCGTTTGTCATCCATGGTGATTGTAGTAATATTGCTGTAGTAGCCGATCCTGACGATGGTCACGGTGTGATTTCCGGGCGATAATCCATCGCCGATGATCAGGGGGGTGGTTCCCACAAATTTGGAATCGATATAAACTCCCGCTCCAAGCGGCTCGGAAACAATTTCGTGATTCCACCTCCACCCATATTTTTCTACCCAGTCTGAGCTGACACCGAATGTTAGGTTTGCTGATCCCATGGATGCGTTGTTATCTCCAGCAAACCGAACTGTATAAGCGAGATCATCAATATTCCCGTAATTATACATGATTTTTATCAGATCGAACTTCTGGAGATCGTCTGGAGTTGTGCCTTCCCATATCACAGTTCGGATACTTGCACCGGGTTCATACGTAATCGGAGTGAGGGTAAAATTGAAGGAGCAGTTCTCTCCCGCTTTCTGAGAGAAGTTTGTAGGTGTAAAATCTTTGCTGGTGAGCGACACATCACCAAGAATTCCGGAAAGAGTGCCGTTTACAGGGCCTGAGAACCTATCTCCTGCTGGTGACTGAAACCGGATGAATGCTATTCCTGTTCCTTCATCGGGAATACATGTAATAACGGCAGGATCTGTTTCAGTGTCTCCCGAACAGTTGCCGGCAATCGATGAATCGAGCGTCAGGGCTATGACATCTCCCTCTGGCGTCAGGTTGATTCCGTCAACGGGGAGAATGAAGTCATGGTACGTGCCGTCCACCACCGTAATGAGGCCAGTTTTCTCAACTGTGGCGTTCCCAAAGAGGTTTGCCACAGTGAGATTAACCGAGTAAACACCGGGTTGCAGAAAAACATGTTCCGGACTAGCGACATCTGATGTCTCATTGTCCCCAAAGTCCCAATGCCAGGCAGTGGGAATTCCTGTGGACTGATCGGTGAATTGAACTGGCAGCGGTGCCGGACCACTGGTCAGGTTTTGGGAAAATCCGGGAACTGGCATTGATCCAACAGAGATAAGATCGGACTTCCGCACTGCATCCCGTTGCCAAGGATTGTGAACAGTCAGGATTACAGAATAGGATCCCTCAGTATCATAGATGTGGACCGGACTCTGTTCATCCGATGATCCTCCGTCACCGAAATCCCACAACCAGCCTTCTACCTGCCCTGTTGTGGAGTCGTTGAAAGCTACCGCCAGGGGAGGCATCCCCTGTGTTTTATTTGCAGAGAAATCCGCTATCAGCGGAGGCATTGACACCCCGTTAGTATAAAGATAAATATCAATGTCGCCGCTTCTCATATCCGACCAGACAGTTCTGTTTCCCCAGATGCTGGGATGACCCTTTGACGACTGCGTCATGTCGGTTGAGACTCGCACCTCAGACACCTGCGGGAGGGTGACGAGTGACACGACCGTGTCATTTACATACACCACGTCGTCCCCGGAAACTACCGGACTTTCCCGGTAAAAATCCCCCTCGGTAATCCGGGTTTCATTTCCCGAAGCGATATCGAAAAGGTAAATCTGGCTTGATACGTCGCGGTTGTCAAGCCAGACGATCCGGTCTCCCCAGACGGATGGAGATATCTGTGCAAGCGGATCTGTCGTAACCTGAGTGATATTTCCCGTCGTTATATTGTAAAAGAAGATATCAAAATTACCATCACCGGTTGTATATTCGTCCCAGACGACCCGGTCTTCCCAGATATCCGGGGACTTCGCGGAAGGCGAACTGCCAACCCGGGTTATATTGCCTGTTCTCATGTCATAGAGAGAGACCCCATTGTCGGTTTCCCAATCGTCGCCTTCCTGCCAGACGATCCAGTCCCCCCAGATCCCGGGCTTGACCTGGTTAACCGTATCATGAGTGAGTTGTAATTCTTCTGAAGTGGAAATGTTGAAAAGATGAATTTCAGAGCCGTTTTCCTCCCAGGTCTGGTAGACAATGCGATCCTCCCATATATCGGGCATGTCCGAGTATCCTCGGGTAGCCGGGATCCTTGATTCAATTCCTGACGTACTGTTATAGAGAACGATTTCGGAGTAGTACAGGGACGGGTCTTCAGAATCCGGATAGAGTGTAGTCCAGACAACCAGTTCCTCCCAAAGGGCAGGTGATGCCTGATCCGTCCCCCATGTCGCCACCGAAAGAATGGTTTCGGTTCCTTCATGCGTCGATACATTCTCAGAAAAACATGGCACAACGAGGAGAAATAGAACGAAAAAAGGAAGAATTCTGTAAACTACACGTAAAGAATCCCTTACTCTTTCGTTATCAGGAACCCGTGAATCCCCCATGATACTAGCTCTTCTTTCAGCTTACCTGACGTATCCCCAGTCATTGAACTTGGTTGTATTAATATGGTCGACGTATACAGGGAGAGTGCTGCAGGGGTCTCTCAGCTCCCATCCGGGACCGCTCTTTTTAAGGACCGAATACGTGTGATTTGCAATGAGACCTGCTCCTGGAGTTGCGTTCGTCTGAGCAATTGTCGGGTACTGGGTTCTATTATTCTGGTTTACGATGACGGGGATCGCAGTTTCAGCTGGTTTTACGGTTAAGGATCCGCCATAAATAT
>JAJRBS010000158.1 GCA_028679325.1 Methanoregulaceae archaeon
CCCTCGGTCTGGCAGCAGTCCTGGTCATCGCCATGCTCTTTGCCGGCTGCGTCCAGCAGCCCGGCGGCGGTCAGCCTACCCCCACACAGCAGGGAGGCACGGCAACGATACCGCCCACAAAGGTATCCGTTCTCAAGATCTCGGGTTCAACGACCATCCTTCCCATCGCCCAGAAGGCAGCTGACGCCTACATGAAGGACCAGGCCATGACCGACATCCAGATATCCGGAGGCGGTTCATCGGTCGGGGTCCAGGCCATCGGCGAGAAGACGGTCGATATCGGCATGTCCTCGCGTGACCTGAAGGCAGAGGAGAAGACCAAATACCCGGGCCTCGTTGAAACCGTGATTGCCAATGACGGTATCGCCATCATCGTGAACCCGGCCAACTCTGTCAGTGGGCTGACATTGGACCAGATCAAGGCCATCTACAACGGCAGTGTCACCAACTGGAAGACAGTCGGAGGCCCCGACCAGACCATCGTGGTGGTCGGCAGGGACAGCGCTTCCGGAACCCGGGAGTTCTTCTCAGAGAGTGTCATGAAGAAGACCAACTACACCAGCACCCAGCTTGAGAAGAACTCGAACGGCGCAATCCAGCAGACCATCGCCCAGACCCCCGGGGCCATCGGCTACGTCGGGCTTGGATACATCGATCAGACGGTCAAAGCCGTCCCCATCATCGTGAACGGGACCCCGGTCCAGGCCACCGTCGCCACTGTGATTGCCAAGACCTACCCGATCTCACGGCCGCTTCTGATGATCACTCAGGGTCCGCCAGCGGGACTGGCCAGGAACTACATCGACTTCATCCTTTCACCTGCCGGACAGAAGATCGTCACTGAAGAAGGATTCGTTCCCCTCGCGTGACCATGAAGGCCGGCGAGGGACCAGCTGCGGGGGATTCTCCCGCGGACTCTTTTCCGACCGTTCCTCCAGCCGGGACTCCCGATGGTTTCCGCAAAGACAGGCACCCCGGCCGCCGGTCCAGGAGGGAGGGCGTCATCCGGGCAGTCTGGTTCCTCTGCGCCCTCTTTGCCGTCATCACCATCTTCTTCATCTTCGCCTTCCTCCTCCTTGACGCCTATCCCATCTTCGAAGAGATCGGGATCTGGAACTTTCTCTCCGGGCCGGTCTGGAACCCGACCGGGACGCCGCCGGCCTACGGCATCTTCCCTCTCATCGTTGACACCCTGCTCGCCACCCTGCTTGCCATGGCCATCGCCATACCGCTCGGTGTCGGGAGCGCCATCTACATCGCGGAGCTTGCCCCCTACCGGGTGAAGGCCTGGGTCAAGCCAGCCGTTGAGCTGCTGGCCGGTATCCCGTCGGTAGTCTTCGGTTTCTTCGGCCTGGTGGTGCTCACCACCTGGATACGGGTCACCTTCGATGTGCCGACCGGTGAGACCTGGCTGGCAGGCTCGCTCCTGCTGGCGCTCATGGCCCTTCCCACCATCATCAGCGTCTCGGAGGACGCCATATCGTCGGCACCCCGCGAGTACAAGGAGGGCTCGCTGGCACTGGGGGCCACTCACTGGCAGACCATCAGCAGAGTGCTGACACCGGCGGCCCTCTCGGGGATCACCGCAGCCGTCATCCTTGGTGTCGGGAGGGCCGCAGGGGAGACCATGGCCGTGCTGATGGTGACCGGGAACGCACCGGTCAT
This sequence comes from Methanoregulaceae archaeon, assembly GCA_028679325.1. GTDB lineage: Archaea > Halobacteriota > Methanomicrobia > Methanomicrobiales > Methanospirillaceae > UBA9949. The sequence goes on from JAJRBS010000158.1 coordinate 1,666, forward strand.
CCCCGAACCCATCTACAATGTCCTCTCCCCCATCCGGACTCTCACCGGGACGCTCGGCATCGAGATGGGGGAAGTGCCGGTGGACAGCACCCACTACTACGCCCTCTTCGGCGTGGCGGTGGTGCTGCTGGTCATCACCCTGGTGATCAACTTCGCCGCCACCGTTGTTCTGGCCCGGATAAAGAGGCAGCAGGCTCCCTCCCGGCCAATGTGCACACCACAGGAGAAAGCGGAGCCGGAATGGAGGGAGAGGGCGCGGGCATTCTACCGGGACCGCCGGGGGCAGCTCCTGTGGGGGATACTGGCCGTATCTCTCCTCGCCTTCTTCGGCTTGATCGGTCTTGCCGTTGCAGCTGTCCTGTACCTGGTCGTCCGGTTTGTTCCCCCGATGATTTCACCGAAGTGGGCCCAGCGAATAGCCTTCTCCCTGGCCGCACTCTGCATCGTCATCGTGCTGCTGTCCCTCGGCGTGATCCTCTATGATATCCTCTCGAAGGGTCTCCCCTACATCACCTGGGAGTTCCTGACAGCCCCCCCCTCAAACCTGGGGAGAGAGGGAGGGATAGCCCCCGCCATTGTCGGGACCATGTACCTGGTCATCGGCTCGATCGCGATTTCGCTCCCTATCGGCATTGGTGCTGCCATCTACCTCACCGAGTACGCCCGGCAGGGGAGGCTGGTGGGAATCATCCGGACCGCTACCGACCTCTTGAACGGCACCCCCTCCATCGTCTTCGGCCTCTTCGGCTTCGCCTTCCTGGTCATCTACCTCTCGTTCGGCGTCTGCCTTTTCGCCGGCCAGATCACCCTGGCCCTGATGGTGCTTCCGACCATCATCCGCACGACAGAGGAAGCGCTCAAGACCGTTCCCGTCGCGGTCCGGGAGGGGAGCCTGGCGCTCGGGGCCTCCAAGTGGCAGACCATCCGGAAAGTTGTCCTGCCTCCCTCGGTCCCCGGCATACTGACCGGGACTATCCTCTCCATCGGGAGGGTGGCCGGCGAGACGGCTCCCATCCTCTTCACGGCAGTGGTCTTCTCCACCCGGTTCATGCCGAGTTCGCTCTTCCAGCCGGTCATGGCCCTGCCCTACCACCTCTACATCCTGGCCACGAACGTCCCCGGTGCCCAGGGACAACAGTACGCCACTGCCGTTGTCCTCCTCGGGCTGGTCGTGGCCTTCTATGCCATCGCCATATGGATACGCCACCGGTCTATGGCCCGGCACCCCTGGTGAATTGCCCATGACAGAAACGACCATCATTACCACCAATCACGTAAACCTCTGGTACGGCGAAAACCACGCTGTGAAAGACGTCTCCATGGAGGTCCCCGACCGCCGGGTCACGGCACTCATCGGGCCCTCGGGATGCGGGAAGTCCACCCTGATCCGGTGCTTCAACCGTATGAACGACCTGGTGCCCGGCTGCCGTATCACCGGGCAGATAGACTTCCATGGCCAGGACATCTATGCCCGGGAGACCGACCCGGTGGAGATCCGGCGGAAGATCGGTATGGTCTTCCAGAAACCAAACCCCTTCCCGAAGTCGGTGTACGAGAACGTGGCCTACGGGCCCCG
>JAJRBS010000192.1 GCA_028679325.1 Methanoregulaceae archaeon
TGCTGCTGCCGCAGGCTGGATACTCGGGCTCGACCCTGCAGGCCTTGCGTTGTTTGCCCCCCTGGAAGGCCGGATGAAAGGGGACTGGAACGGCCCCGTTTTTATTGTTGACAACTCCAACTCCGGGACCGACAGGATGACTACCCTTCTCGCCGCCCGGTATGCACGCGAGATATCGGGGAAGGAGCGCTGTACGCTGGTGATCGGGAAGGAGAAGGGGGCTGTCTGCGAAGGCTTCCCGCACGGAGACATCGAGAAAGTTATAACTGAGATCGCGCCTGCTTCTGTTGTCCTTGTCGGAGATGATTATAGTCAGGTCAGGCTGCCTGATGGAGTATTGCGGTTCCTGGCGGCCGACCTGGACGAAGGAAGGGACAGGGCTGTCCGTGAGACCACGGAGGGCTGTATCGTCCTCTCGGTCAAGAGCTGGAGATGACGAGACCATGAAGTACATGCAGCCCCGGCCAAGTTCGATCGTGGCCGCCCTCTACACGGCACGGGACCTCGAGGTCGACGTCGCCATCCTCCACGGTCCTTCGGGATGTTCGTTCAAGCATGCACGTCTCCTGGAAGAGGACGGCATCCGGGTGCTCACGACCTCCCTTGCCGACCACGAGTTCATCTTCGGTGGCCAGCAGACTCTCGAGACCGTGCTCAGGTATGCCGAGGAGCATTTCTCACCCCGGAGAATGGCGGTCATCGGGACCTGTGTCTCGATGATCATCGGTGAAGATCTCCCGTCAGCGATCCAAAATTCCGGTATCAGCACCCCGACCATCTCTGTCGATATCCATGCCGGATTTGCCGAGAACATCGAAGGTGTGATCGCCACTCTTGAGCCTGCCGCAGCGGCAGGGTGGATCAGCGCCGAAGAGCTTGATCGCCAGAGGGATCTTTTAGCCAGCGCTAACGAGGTGGAACGGTTGCGGGGAGCGGCGTCGAAACCCTATATCGAGCCCTCCCGGGGTGATCTGAAGCATGTCGCGGCGGAGAGGCTCCTCGGTCTGGCCCGGTCCGGGAAATCCGGGGTGGCGGTCCTCAATGCAAAGAAAGAGACGGCATACATGTTCGCCGACGAACTCCTGGGACTTCATGACGCCTGCCCGGGAGCACGCGTTCATTACATCGCCAACCTCGAGCCCCGCGGGCTTCCCAAGGTCCGGAGGGATGCCGAAAGGATCCTCCGGGAGATGCGGGAACGGGGAGTGGATCCCGAACTGGCCGGGGCTCTCGACGAGTACGGGGCCAACGGAGAGCCTCTCGGGAAGAGAATCTCGGCCCTGGCCCCTGATTTCGCCCTTATCGTCGGTGTACCACATGCTATCCCTGCCGAATATACACAGGGTATCGAGTGTTTCTCGATCACCAACGGTCCACGGCAGGTAGAGCCCCTGCGGGACCTGGGTCACCAGCACGTGATGGTTGAAGTCGATCTCCACCCCCGTACACTCGGTGTCGAGAATATCGTGGAGAGCGAGTTTGGGGCCGTGCTCCGGAGCTTGTCATGCAGTCTCTGATGATCTCCGGGGACCGTTCCGGTAGCGGGAAGACCAGCATCACCGTGGCGGTTGCAGCCCTCCTCTCCCGGAGGATGAAGGTGCAGACCTTCAAGGTGGGTATGGATTACATCGACCCCTCCTACCTCTCGGCAGTGACCGGGAGACCGTGCCGGAACCTCGATACCTTTGTCATGAACAGGGCCGAGATCTCCGGGATCTTTGACCACGGGTCAGGAGGGGCGGATCTGGCCCTGGTGGAGGGAGTCCGGGGCCTCTATGAAGGTGCGGAGTCCACTGATGACACCGGCAGCAGCGCATCGGTGGCCAAGGCTCTTTCCATACCGGTGGTCCTGGTGGTGAGCGCCCGGAGTATCACCCGGAGCGCGGCAGCCCTGGTCAGAGGGTTCCAGTCCTTTGACCCTGACGTTGACATCCGGGGGGTCATCCTGAACAATGTTTCCGGGCCGCAGCATATCAGGAAAGCTACCGAGGCCATTGAACACCACTGCGGCATCCCGGTGATCGGTGCCGTCCCCCGGATGCCCGAGATGGAGCTCACCATGCGGCACCTTGGCCTGGTTCCCTTCCGGGAAGGGGAGACGGACTCCGGATTCCGCGAGAAGATTACAGAAATAACCGGGATAATCGGTGACCATATCGAGCTTGACCACCTCCTCTCCCTCGCCGTCCCTGTCACTGGCTGCACTGGCATGGGCGAGAAGATTTTTGGCGGGAACCTTCCCCCTGATACAAGGATCGGTGTCGCCCTTGACGAGGCCTTCAACTTCTACTACGCCGACCTCTTCGATATCCTCGCTTCCGAAGGTGCAGCGGTGATCCCCTTCAGCCCGCTGCGAGACACGCTCCCGGATGCAGATGGATACATACTGGGCGGGGGGTACCCGGAACTCTTCTTGCCGGAGCTCGAGAAGAACAGCTCTCTCCGGGAATCGATGCATGACCGTTCTCTTGAAGGTGTACCTGTGTATGCAGAATGCGGCGGGTTGATGTACCTGACCGACAGGATCTGCCTGAAGAAAGGCTGGCAGGGCCGGGAGAATGACGAGAGCTACGAGATGTGTGGGGTATTTCCCGGAGAGACGGTCATGCCTGCCCGCCGGGTGGTCAGTTATGTCGAAGGTGAGAGCACAGGCAGGTCGCCGCTCGGGAATGGGCATTTCCGCGGGCACGAGTTCCATTACTCGGACGTCTGCCTCCCTCCGGATACGCATTTTTCCTTTACCCTCTCCCGCGGGAAGGGGATCCGGGGCAACAGGGACGGGGCGCTCGTGGAGAACACGCTTGGGAGCTATACTCACCTCCACCCTGTCAGCAGCCGGGGCATGTTCCGGTCCTTCGTCGCTGCCTGCCGCCGGAATACCAGCAGGTAAAAAATAGTATGAATTCCAAACCTCACCTTGCATGTTGATCTATATGGACGGCAGGTTCGTGCCAAAAGAGGAGGCACGGTTATCTGTCTTTGATCACGGGTTCCTGTACGGGGACGGGGTCTTTGAGGGGATCCGGGTCTATAACGGGAAGGTCTTCCAGATGCAGGGCCATCTCGACCGGCTCTATGACTCGGCCAAAGCGATTGACCTCGAAGTCCCGGTCTCCATGCACGAGATGGCCGGGATCATCCTCGAGGTCCTGCGGAAGAACAAGCTCAAGAACGGGTACGTCCGCCCCATCGTCACCCGTGGTGTCGGGGACCTTGGCCTCGATCCCCGGAAATGCCCCCGGGCCTCAATAATCGTCATCGCCGTCGAATGGGGGGCCATGTACGGCGACCTGTACGAGAAGGGCCTCAAGGCCATCTGCGTCTCGGTCCGGAGGAACCCGGCCGAGTCCCTGCCGCCGAACATCAAGAGCCTGAATTACCTGAATAATATCCTTGGCAAGATCGAGGCAAACTACAAAGGCGGAGACGAGGCCATCTTCTTTGATACCAACGGGTATGTGTCCGAGGGATCGGGAGACAATATCTTCGTGGTGTAGAACGGCGTGATCTTCACCCCGCCGACCCTGA
>JAJRBS010000195.1 GCA_028679325.1 Methanoregulaceae archaeon
AAGGGAGCCGGTTTTTCATCAAAGGAGATCCATTACAGCAGTGACGTCGCCGCTGAGATAACCAAGTCAGAGGCCGTGGTGCTCTGCGGGACACCCCTCGCTGATAACCAGTTCCTCGTCGACATCCGGCAATTCTCCTGGCTGCCTGCCTGCCCAGTACCGGTGCTCGGGATCTGTGCCGGCATGGAGGTGCTCACCCTGGTCCACGGCGGGAGGCTTGATACCTGCCTGGAGATCGGCATGACACCGGTCAGGGTGAGCGGGGAGGACCCGCTTCTCGGCCGGACCGGGGAGTTCCCGGTTTACGAGCTCCATGGTTTCGGCTGCTATGTTCCGGAGGGATTCAGGGTGCTGGCCGAATCGGATCGGTGCGTCCAGGTGATCCGGCATAAGGTCCGGCCGCAGTGGGGGGTTATGTTCCACCCCGAGGTCCGGAACGAGTGGGTCGTTGAGCGGTTTCTGTCGCTTCTTTCTCCTGCGAAGGGCGGTTAATGGGACGGGTTGAGCTGGTCGTCGCCCGAGGTGAACAGACCTGTCTTGTGTAATTGCTGCTGGTTAACTTCTGTTCAATGAAAAAAGCTGAAGGTCCCAGCCGCTCCCTTTCGGTAAACTTATCGGTTGACCGGGATGCCGTTCTCTTCGGCCACCTCGATCAACGAAGAGGCCAGATATTTTGCCTGCTTCTGCGTGAGGCCGTAGGTGTTATACTTCCAGACCTTCGTCGCCCCGGGGATGATGCCGGTGATGCCCCGGTCCTTCAGAGAGTTTGAGAAGAAGAAACCCCGTTTCTTATGAGACTGGGCTACCTTGTCAAAGGAGCCGATGGTATCGACCCGGGTGAGGGTGTGGTTCCGGGGATACTCGCTCTGGATCTTCGTCCCCTGGATGGAGCGGAGCGCTTCTACCACCACATTCCCGTTGGAAAGCTCCTTGTCCCAGTGCTTAACCCTCTCCTGGACGCGGGGGAAGGAGGCCATCATGCCGATGAGGGTCACGCCCATCAGGGTGCACCCCATCAGCCCTACCTCCTTGACGCCGAAGGTCCTGCCGGTGACATCGGCCCGGGCGGCGGTTGTCCTGAAGACTTCGGCCGCTCTCTCCGATGAGGTCGCAAGCACTCCTGACGGTGCCGGGGCCGCCATGCTCTTGTGCCCGGAGCCCACTACGAAGTCGGCACCGAGCTCCTTTCCATCAACAGGGAGGATGCCCACCGTGTATGCTCCGTTGTAGAGCACCGGGATATCGTACTGCCTGGCCACCCGGATGATCTCCTGCACCTGGTGGCGGTTGCCGTACTGGTAGTCGAAGTGGTCGATAAACAGCAGGGGAATCGGGCGCGAAAATTCCCTCTGCACCTCCTCGATCTTTGCTGCTGCGGCATCGGCCGTTATGATATTGTTCTCGTCTTTCGGGATCTCCCTGATGATGCCACCATTCGCCTCGATGGAGAGCACCTCTGTGTAGTGGGAGAGGGCCGTGATCAGCACTGGGTCGCCCTTCTGGACGTAGGTATCGGCAACGGCCTGAAACCCCCGGCGGGCCCCGGGGACCACCCGGGCCACGTCCATGTTGACGAAGGCCGCGAGCTCCCTATGGAAGATATCGACAGGAGGAGTCCGGATCTGGTCAAGGCGGAAGGGCTTCCGGCACTGGTCGCAGACTGAGTACCCGTCACCGTAAGCGATGACCGCCTTCATGGCCTCGGGCGTGAGCCTGCCCCCGGCCTGGATGGGATCGATGTTGATCGAGGACTCGTCCACGTCACGGACATCGATCTTTCCGGCGCACTTCATTTCACCAGATCCTCCCTGATGACCAGGACCTTCTTCCCGAGATCATCGAGGAGGGAATTCACCTGGCGCCGCTGCTCCTCGTCGAGGTCATGGAGGGGGGCGGTTTCCCGGAGGATCGCCCGGATATCGGTCAGCAGGAACATTCCTTCAAAAACAGCGTCAATGGCCCGTTTTGACACCGAATCACCATACTAATATTTCCGGGTGACTATAAGATAGCTGATGAATCGGGGGCACCTTCGCCCCGCGGGGATTCCCTTTATCCTTTGCAGAGAAGACAGGAAACTCAAACGATGAAGCTCGTCCATATCGCGGATACCCATCTCGGCCTGGCACAGTTCAACCGTATCGACCCGGAGAACGGTATGAACCTCCGCGAAGAGCTCATCTATTCCAATTTCCTCCAGTCAGTCGACAGGATACTGGCAGAGCGGCCGGATGTGATTGTTCACGCCGGGGATCTCTTCGATCAGGTCCGGCCAAAGACCATGGCCTATACCACGGCGCTTGAAGCCCTGGACCGCATCGCTGATGCCGGCATTCCCGTGGTCATGGTGGCCGGGAATCACAGCATGCCAAAGACCCGGTATACCCCCTCGCCTTTCCGCGTCCTCGAGTATCACCGGGCCGAATTCCATGCGGCTTATCGCTACAGGTACGAAAGGGTCGAGATTGGGGATTCCGTCTTCCACCTCATCCCGAACATGCTCCGCCCCGGGGATTACCGGGCTGCCTATGACCAGGTCACCTGTGATCAGGGAAGGTATAACATCCTGGTCACACACGGCCTCGCATCGACTCTCCGGGACCGCCGTTTGAACACCGTCGCGGAACATGAGATCGATTCCACCCTCCTTTCGGGCGGATTCGACTACATAGCCCTTGGGCACTATCATGGCCAGGTCCAGGCAGGGAGCCGGGCATGGTACAGCGGCTCTGCCGAATACCTCTCCTACGGGGAGATCAGAGACACCAAGGGTGGGCTGCTGGTCGATCCCGGCAAGGGTAGGGTTGACCCGTTTCCTCTTGTCAACACTCCTATGATTGACCTCGGGACCGTCGACTGCCAGGAAGAACCATCACGGGCAGTCCCCGGGCTGATAAAAACGGCAATCGAGAAAGGGAAACCGGAACTCATCTCTCTCGCCCAGGTAACAGTCGTCTGCCAGAGCAGGGAGCAGGCAAAGGCCATCGACCACCAGGCCCTGGCGCGGGAGCGTGAACGGCTCCTTGACCTGAAGATAAAGACCGTCATCCGGGAGGAAGATCGGCCTGTCCCGGACGAACAGGACCTCCGTGCTATCGACTATCTCGCCGAGTTCGAGGTCTTCCTGAAGAAGAAGAACCTGGTTCCCCGCGAGGCCTCGTTTGTCCGCGACGAGGGACGGGCAGCCCTGCTTGCCGCTCTCCGGAGGGACGAGGATGCTTCTTGAAAAGCTGGCCCTGAACAACTTCAAGAGGTTCCGCGAAGCCGAGATCCATTTCCAGGACGGTATCACCGGAATTATGGGAAACAACGGCACCGGCAAGAGCAGTATCGTCGAAGCCATCCTCTTTGCCCTCTACGGCGTGAAGGGGAGCGGGGTGAACAGCGACTACATCATATCCTCGTTCGCCGGCCCCCATGAGTTCTGCGAGGTCAGGCTCGATTTCTCGTTGTCGGGCAATGAGTACACGGTCTACCGGAAGTTCAAGAAGGGGTCCCATGATGTTTCCCTCTTCTTCCGGCCAGGAGGCTCGGATGAGCCGCACAAGGAGCTCGCAAAGTCTGTCAACGAAGTCGGAGCATGTGTCCAGGACATCATCGGAATGGGACCGGCTGATTTCCGGAACACCATCTACGCCGGCCAGAAAGACCTCCTCTCCCTCCTCGATTACCAGCCCCATGCCCGCCGCGAGTGGTTCGGAAAAGCGCTCGGCATTGACTACCTGAAGAACCGGAGCGACGAGATCCTGAAAGAAGGGATCGATGAGACTGAAGGCCAGCTCCGTATTTTTCGGGTGAGGATGGAGACCCTTGCCGCAGAAGCCGAAGCCGGGAAGCTCGAGGAGTTCCGGGAAAAGGAGACATGTCTTGCCCGGAAGGAAGTGGAATTGACCGAAGCCCGGACCCGGTACGCAGCAATCCGCGAAAGACTCCTGGAACTCTCGACCTCTGAGCAGGCGTTGCTGGCGGCAAAGGAGCGCCTCTCCACTGAAGAAAAAGCGTTGGAATCGCTTGCAGCAGACAACATCAGGCTCCGGTCTCTTGATGAACCTCTTGAACGGTATAAGGAAATCGACAGAGAACTGGGAGACCTGCGGGAGAAGGAACCACTCTACCGGGAGTTATCGGCACAAATCCGGGTCCTCGACAGCCAGGTGAAGCAGAAGAGCAGCCGCTGGTACGAGGTCATGGAAGAACTGGACAAGCTCGTTACGGAGAAAGACGAACTTGCCCGGCTCTCCGGAATCCCGATCGAACTCGAGACAAAGCGGCAACAGGACAGGAGCATGGTCGAAGCCCGCCTCCTCACTGCCGCCATTGATGAGATCGGTGCCTCGGTAAAAGTGCTCCAGAAGAGGGAGAGGGATTACACGGATCGGCTCAGAGAGCAGGAAGAGATCATCTCCCGGTTCCCGGGACTGGCTGACGAAATCGCCAGGCTTGAACGGGAACGGGAGGAATCCTTCAGGTGTGTCGCATCCCTGATGTCACAGGTCGAGACCACCAGGAGCCAGAGAGCCGATCTTGAGACCGATTTCGAGCGGATCCGGCAGGCTGGCCCGTCGGGCACCTGTCCCCTCTGCCATCAGGAACTCGGGGATCACCTGGGCAGGATCGACCAGGAGTTTTCCGTCCGGAGAGAACAGCTTGTCCAGGCGGAACACCAGGCTGTCTCCCTTCTCGGACAGGCGAAGAATGGGGATAAAGAGCTGGAAAAAAGACTCTCTGATCTCCGCAGCGGGCTCAAGAAGCTGGAGGAAGCTCGCATCGCGTTAACCGATCTCACGGCCCGGAAGTCCCAGGACCTCACGGCGCTCGGGAAGATGCAGAGGGACCTGGATGAGAAAAAGAGAAACCTCGACCGGCTGGGTACAGGACGGTATGACCCGCTGGCTCATGAGAAAGTGAAGGCCGGGATCAAGGACCTGGAGGTACTGGCAAAGAAAGCTCTGCAGATGAAGGCGCGTCTTGGCCGGGAACAGGATCTTGAGAAGGAACGTGACCGGCTGGTCGCCGAAACGACGCGGGATCATACCGCTCTCGAGGACCGGAAGAAGAGTCTGAAAGAGACCGGGTATGACGAAGAGAAGAGGAAAGCCCTTGAGAGAGAACTCTCCCGGCTCCTGCCGGCAAGAGACGAGAGTATCGCGATAAAAGACCGCCTCTCACGGGAGACTGATATCCTCGCCCGGAGAGACCAGGCCCGGGCCGGGTATGATCTTTTGCTGGAAGAGATGGCACGACAGAAAGAGTGCCTTTCCCGGCTCGGCTGGTCGGGAGAACCCTATGTCGCTGTCCAGGCGTCCCTCGATGCGATCGATAACGACCTCCGGCAATGCTCGGCGGAAAGGGCCATGGTGCAGGAGAGGGTTGTCCGCCTGGAGTTGGTCCTCTCCCAGCTTGGGACGTGCCATGAGGAGGCCGACCGGCTCCAGGACCGGCTCGAACTCCAGAAGATCACACGGAAGACGATAGCCGAGTACATCGTGTACCTGATGCAGGTCGTTCGTTCGAGGATAGAAGGAGACGTGGGGAAGATCCTCTCTGACATCACTGCAGGACGATATGACCGGGTCCTGATCGATGACGATTTCGGGCTGCTTGTAAGGGATATCGACAACGATTACCCGGTTGAACGGTTCAGCGGCGGCGAACAGGATGACATCGCCGTTGCGCTCCGTATCGCACTCTCCCGCTACCTCGCCACGCTTCACCAGGTCCCTGAACCCACCTTCCTGATCTTCGACGAGATATTCGGGAGCCAGGATGAAGAACGGCGAAACAACCTGCTCTTCGCCCTCCGGTCGATAGAGTCCCACTTCCCCCAGATCCTGCTCATCTCCCACATCCCGGAGCTCCAGGGAGAGTTTGCCCACACCCTGTTAATCGAGCTCGGGAGCGACCAGGTCAGCCGGATCCAGGAGGTGAACCAGTGAACGGGTACGATGAATCGCTGGCTTCGTCAGCCTCCCGGATACGGGCACTGCTCCCCGGAAATATCGGCGACCTGTTCGCCCGGTATTCAGGAGATGCTCCTGTTCACCCGGCGAAAGCCGGGAAGGAGGCAACGATTGCAGCCGTAGACGGGAGCAATGCCGCTGTCCTTGAATCGGGGAGCCTCACCCTCTCGGCCGTGAGGGCCGGGGCGATTATTTTCAAAGGAGGGGAGATAGACCGGAAACGGACCCCTCTTCTCCTGGTCTCATCCGGGTCGGAAGACGCCGCAGACGACTTCTCTGACATGTACCGGGAGTGCTTCGGGAGAGATCCCGGAAAACCGCTCGAGGGTGAGGATCGGGCCATGACGGCTACGCTGGTCCGGGACACCCTCGAGTACTGGGTGGCCGGGCAGGTCCTGGGATCACTTGAGAAGGGAGACCTCCTCCTCCTGGACGGGGCGCTCCGCGTCTCCCACGAGAGCCACGACCCTGTGCTTACCGGGCTGATCGGGCAGGCCGGACGGAAGGGAGTGATGGTCGCCGCCGTAGCCAAGCGGACCTCGGCGACCTTCGGGAGCGGTTACCCGCTCCTGCCGGCAGCATCCGCATACTCGGCGATGAAAGGTGTGCCCTCTCCCTGGTGGATGAAGATCGATGCGTCGTTCCTTGACCAGACCCGGTTTCCCCAGTGGCAGCACGGCGAGGTTCATGTCGTCTCTCTCCACCGGCATCTGGCTGTCCCGCTCAAGGTCGAGTTCCCGGCCCGGCAGCGGCCCGAGGTCTCTACACAGGCAGTCTCCCTGATGGCCGGATGTGCCGACGACGGGAGGATCCCGGGATACCCGTTCCCGCTGCTCGAGGCCCACCGGGCGGCAGTCCTCAGCCAGGCCGTGATCGACCAGGTGAGGCAGGATGTTGTTGCCGCCCTCTCCCGGGAGGGGATCTCCCGGGCCACTTTCTCGGAGATGTTTTCTGATTACCATGATGAATTTAGAAGATACTGAACCCGGAGACCATTCGAAATTCAGGCTGATCGGGAGGAGCGTGCTCGCCTACCGGTTCATCGTACCCCATGACCGGACCTTGTATGTCGGCGAGATCGTGAAGGTGACCGATGAGGGAAAGGGGTGCTGTTTCTATGCCAAGGTTGCCGACCTTTACCACGAGAGCAACTTCACGGACGAACGCTGGGACACCCGGCCTTTTTCCGAGCACTTTTACCGGCTGGGCGACGACGTCTTCATCGGGGTCGATGCCATCCCGCTCGGGTATGTCGATGCCGGCGGGGTCTTCCGGAAACCCCGGACCCTTCCCTCCAAGTTCTCCCCGGTGGACATCCCGGATTCGAAGGACCTGTCTTTCCTCACCCAGGTGATGGGCGACATCGAGGTCGGGCTGATGAAGAGCGGGCAGGACGTGATCCGGGATGTGAAGGTCCGGATCCACAGCGACGTCCTCCCCCAGCACATGGGGGTCTTCGCCACCACCGGGATGGGGAAGAGCAACTTCATGAAGGTCTTCTGTGCATCCTGCATGAAGGAGCGACAGTTCGGGCTCCTCATGGTCGATCCCCACGGGGAGTACCTGCACGGGAAAGGGAAGTCACAGGATGGCCGGCAACTCCGGGGTTTGATCCACGTCGACAACGCCCGTGAAGGGCTCGCGGTCTTCACCAGCAGGCAAGAAGAGCAACGGAAGAGATATGGCGCTCACGCCCTCACCGTCGAGTATGATGACTTCCGGATAGGCGACCTCGCCCTCCTCTACGACCTCTCTTACCCCCAGAAGGACATCATCGAGGCCCTGGGCGATTATGCCGGCAGCGACGTGATCGGGTTCTTCGACCGGCTCGACCCCGAGGTTTTCACCCCGGACACCTACCGGGACATGCAGGGTAAGGACCGGGAGATGGCCCACCGCCTCCGTACCTCGAACCCCGGGCCGCTCCGCGTCATCAAGAGGCGGCTTGACAACCTGGTCAAAGGCAACCGGAAGTTCTTCCGCGACAGGGGATCCTCTCTCTCCGAGATCCTGAAGTACCTGCATCAGAACAAGGTGGTGCTGATCGATATCCCCCGCATGAGCGAACGGAGCGAACTCTTCATCCTCTCCATCATTACCCGGGTCATCCTCGAGAACCACAAGGAGAGCTCGGAGAAGTTCGGGATCGAGGATGAGGACGGCGAACCTCCCCGGGTCCTGATCACCATCGAGGAGGCGCAAAGGGTGCTCGGAACAGGTGGCTCGTCCACCCAGGTCTTCCGGGAGTGTGCCATGGAAGGACGGAAGTTCGGGGTTGGGCTCTGTGTCATCACCCAGCAGCCGAAGAACATCGACCCCCGGGTTCTGGCGCAGATAAATACGTTCGTGGTTATGGGACTTGGTGATAAGGGAGACCGGGACATGATCGCTGGTAGTGCCAAGCAGGACCTGACCCGCATGGACACCGAGATCCAGACGCTGGAGCGGGGTGAGGCGATCATCAGCTCGCTGCTGATACCTTTCCCGGTGAGCACGAAGATCCACCTGTTCGAGGATTACGTGAAGGTGCTGGAGGCGGGGAAGAAGAAGGATATCGGCGAGGGGTTGGAGAGGGGGTTTTGACAAGGGGAGGCCCCTTCCGGCATCTCTCATCGAGCCAATTACTCCTGTGAAAATGAAATGATGATTTCAGACCTGGTTATAATTATCACCGCCTTTCTCATTGGCCTCGTCCTGGCATATTTCTACTTCCGCCAACGGATCTCAGTCATAGAAGAGCGGGCGAGAAACGATCTCGAACGCTGGAAACTTGAATGCACAGATGATATCCGAAAGGACTCCGTCAATCGCTCCCGTTCGACATTGAAAGGAAAGATCTCCGAGCAGATGGCCCCGTTCCTCCCAGAGTTTCCTTTCTTACCAGCTGACGCACGGTTCATAGGGAATCCGATCGATTTCATTGTCTTTGACGGGTACACCAAAGCGAAGGATGACAAGGGCGATTCAGTCAGTGTCGTTCTCGTAGAAGTCAAGAAAGGCAAGGGAAAACTCACGCGAAATGAAAAACTCATCGAGAAAGCGGTTACTGAGGGACGGGTTTCCTGGCGGACGGTTACGATTGAAGACAAGGACTTGGGTACTCCCTGATGAAATAACGCGATAAAGCCAATTGTGGATTGCTACTATACAATAACTCTCTCTTTTGGCTCATAAGATTCCCGCTTGCGTTGGCCGGGATGAAGGTGCCGAAGTATACCCGTCCCAGCATTAAGGTGGAAAAAAGGAGCGATATTCTTAATTCTCCATCCTGATTCATCTCTAGTATGCCACTCATCCATCCCCGCGTTATCTCTGCTATTATACTTGTACTTTTATTGAGCACCATCTGCGGGGTTGTATCTGCAGCACTTGCACCACGTGCTCTCAACCCAACTGCCCCCGTTGCCACGACAACCCCCCGGGCAGTTGTATGTACTGCCCCCTGTGAGTGCCTTATGGAATCAGAGGCACTCACCAAATGGGGTTCAGCCGGGTACCTGATATGCGCCGAGATACCCTGTGGCTATGTGACTTACCTGGGAACCGGTGATGTTACCAGCAGAAATAGTCAGAAATACTGCTACAAGCAGAAACTGCTGGAACCACAACCCGTCTCAAACACATTAAGAGTCACGACAGCAACGACGACCCTCTTACCTCTGGCGGTGGACACTAGGAAGACCCTTGCTGACTCTGA
>JAJRBS010000001.1 GCA_028679325.1 Methanoregulaceae archaeon
AGAGGGATTGGTTGTGGGGACGGAACTCTCCCATGAAGCGGCAGTCGGAAAGATCGCCCAGGAAGAGATCGAATACCTGATGGCCCGCGGACTCGATGAGGAGGTGGCAACCGCCACCATCATCAGGGGTTTTCTCGATGTCAAGATCAGCGGGCTTCCCGAAGCACTGCAAAAGCAGATCGATCTCGCTATTGACTCCGCAGAAAAGGCCGGTTTCTAAAGGAACTCTCATGGAGATCGAGGGGAGGGAAAAAGAGCGGTTGAGAATGGTGGAGACCCAGATCGCTGCCCGGGGGGTCAGGGATGAACGGGTACTCTCTGCCATGAGAGAGATTCCCCGCCATCTCTTTGTACCGGAATCTTACCAGAGTGCTGCGTACAACGATTCGCCTCTCCCTATCGGAAAAGGCCAGACAATCTCCCAACCCTATATCGTGGCGGTGATGACTGAACTTCTCAGGCTGGTGCCCGCCGATAAAGTCCTTGAGATCGGGTCAGGAAGCGGTTACCAGGCAGCTATCCTCGGAAAGCTGGCACAGACGGTTGTTACCGTCGAACGGATCCCGGAAGTGGCAGAGATGGCACGGGCCAACCTTGCCCGGGTCGGGATAACCAATGTCACTGTGGCTACAGGCAACGGAACTATCGGATACCCCGAAGGTGCGCCCTTCGACGGAATCCTCATAACGGCGGCCACTCCCTCAGTACCCGCTCCCCTCATCGACCAGATGGCGGAAGGAGGAAGGCTGGTAGCACCGGTTGGATCACGGGATCTCCAGGAGCTGGTCAGGCTTACCCGGCAGGGGGAACGGATAACGAGAGAACTTTTCGGCGGGGTGGTCTTTGTCCCCCTCCTTGGCGAACACGGGTGGCAGGAGTGACCCGCCAGGGGAGGATCTATGATATTACGCGTCCTCTTGCGCCGGGGGGAATCGTCTATCCGGGAGACATCGTTCCCCGCTTCCGGCAACTGGACAACGGTACCTACCTGATTACCGATATGCGGATGAGCACCCATTCGGGCACTCATATCGATGCCCCGTCACATTATCTCGAAGCAGGGCTGGCCGTCGATCAGATCCCCTTCGCCTCCCTGATGGGCTGGTGCAGGGTTCTTGATGTTCGGAATACGGAGAATGAGATCACCGCCTCTGATCTGGCCGGAAGACTGGAAGGGGCAGATAAAGTCCTGTTAAAGACTTCTTTCTCCGAGAAGCTTGATTTCGAAGAGGGCTATCCTGCTCTCACACCAGAAGCCGCCGGTCTCCTTTCTTCCCGGGGAATGACCTGTATCGGGACTGACGCCCCCTCCATAGAAGGGTTCAGGGGAAACGGGGATGTCCACAGGACCCTCCTTTCAAGGGGAATGGTGATCATTGAACTCCTTGACCTGCATAGGATTGAGCAAGGTGATTATTGGATGATCGCCCTGCCCCTCCTGCTGCCGGGGCTTGACGGTTCGCCCTGCAGAGTCCTCCTCTTCGAGGGATGGGATGGAAATGGATCTCATTCGTGACGCAATTGACAAGCTTGAGCTGAGAATTGCGGGATCGGGATCGGAAGACGCCATCGTGACGCTGGTCACCGATCCGGACGTTATCTACTGCCAGTACGAAAAGGGGGCTTGCATCAGGGCGGTGTATGGAGGAAGATCAGCGGAATTCATAACCGCAGACCCCGTTGTTGCGACGACCAGGATCGGTTTCATGTTCGGGGCAACTCTCGGGAGCCTGCCTCAACGTGCCGCGGCCACAGCAATCATAAACGTGGTGACAGGTTTCTTTGGTATCTCCCGCGTTCTCAAGTCCTGTGATCCGGCGAGCCACCGGGACTGCCTTGCAGCTCTCCGGGCTGAGATCGGCTCCGGTCGGATCTTTCCAGTCGGCATCCATGGTAACGTTCTTGCTCGTCTTGCTCCGGTAGTGGGAGGCCCGGAGGAAGCTGATGTGATCCTCATTGTGGGTGACGGGATGATCGCAAAAGGGACGGGGGACCTGATAGCCGGCATCCAGGGAAAGAAACGAGTCCTGTTCCTGGGCCCCTCAACCTCGGGAGTATGTGCTCTTGAAGGTTGTCGTCACTGGTGCCCCTACGGGAGAGGATAAAGGATATCCCTCCTTCCTGCCAACCATTCCCTCATGCTCTTCGGCTCTTCCGGAATAAGGAGGCTTTACGGCACCGATCTTCCGAACCTGGCTCTCGACCTGGGATCGGTTTTAGGACGCCCCGGAGCCCGGATTCT
Source organism: Methanoregulaceae archaeon (assembly GCA_028679325.1). Classification (GTDB taxonomy): domain Archaea; phylum Halobacteriota; class Methanomicrobia; order Methanomicrobiales; family Methanospirillaceae; genus UBA9949. The sequence goes on from JAJRBS010000001.1 coordinate 2,243, forward strand.
GGTCGGGAGAGACACGAGAACCACCGGCCCGGTCCTTGAAACACTCCTCTCAGCCGGGTTGCTCGGAAACGGTGTGAACGTCTGCCTGGCCGGTGTCGTTCCAACGCCTGTCGTTGCTTTCGGCACGCGGTATTTTGATGCTGGGGTCATGATAACGGCGTCCCATAATCCCGAGAATTATAACGGATTCAAGTTGTTGAGACCCGATGGATCTTCTTTTACGGGATCCGACCAGGTAAGAGTCAGGGATGCTCTCGGAAGAGAGCCCTTCCAATCCTGGGATCAACAAGGGGCGTTATCTTCCTATGATGCCCTCTCTCCGTATATTCAGGCGGTCACGAACGGGAGAATGCCGGCTGAGGGAGTAAAAATGGTCCTCGATTGTGGGAATGGAGCGGGCTCAATGGTTTCCCCCCGCATCCTCGATATGCTGGGGGTGAGGGTCTCATGTGTGAACACAAATCCGCTGGGTCATTTTGCGCGTCCCTCTGAACCTCTCGAGGAGTACTTGTCGCACCTCCCTCCCCTGATACGGACAACCCGATCGGCGGGGGCAATCGCCCACGATGGCGATGCGGACCGGCTCATGGCCTTTGATAACCGGGGCCGTTTCATCAGCGGCGATCAGCTGATGATGCTCTTTATCCTCTACCTCGGGGCAAAGAAGGTGGTGACCAGCTTCGATGCATCGATGGCCATTGAAGAGGTTGCCGAAGTCAGGAGGACACCCGTTGGCGACACGTTTATTTCCGATGAACTTACCCGATGGGGAGATTTCGGTGGAGAACCGTCGGGTGCCTGGATCTTTCCCCGGCACTCGCTCTGCCCGGATGGTCCGTATGCAGCGGCCTTGTTCTGCGAGATAGCTTCCCAAGGGGATATCGCAGAGCAGATCGATACGATGCCTGTGTATCCAGTCGTCAGGAAGTCATTTCCCTGCGAGAACGCAGCAGAAATTCTTTCAGCCCTCGGTGCAGCGAGTCCCACCGATGGAATTCGCGTGAGTG
>JAJRBS010000017.1 GCA_028679325.1 Methanoregulaceae archaeon
GCGTAGAGGACGATGTGGACCGATGTGGTTACTCCCTGTGCCGCGGCAACGAGGGCAAGGAGAAGGAACATCAATGCAATTCCGATAAAAGCCCCGGATTTCATCGATCCTCCCCTCCCGGCAGGGCAGGGACCGGTATGAGATGGACATCCCGGGGGTCGATCCAGGCGACGACCCGGTCACCGTTCCGGAATCCCGGCACCGGGGCCAGGTGACGGGAGACATCGACGGTGAGAGGGAATGCTCCCTCAACCCGGAGCCGGGACCCCAGGTCGGTGGCTATAACGGAGACAACCTGCCCATCGATCCAGTTGCCCGCCCCCTCCTTCCCGGTCTTCTCCCTCGTGAGAGCGATATCACCGGCCCTGATGCAGATGAAATACTTCTCTCCTGTCTTCGGTGCACTATCGGCAACGAGGGTCCCTTGCCCGATGATCAGATGGTTGGTTCCGTCCCCGGCCGCTTCCGCAGTCCCCTCGAGAACGTTCTCGAAACCGGCAATGGAGGCCACCGTCCGGTGTGCAGGCCGGGAGAAGACCTCTGACGGCCTCCCGGACTGGAGGAGCACACCCTTGTCCATGACCAGCACCTGGTCGGCGAGCAGGTAGGCCTCGTCACGGGCATGGCTCACCTGGAGGATGGTCAGGCCGGTCTCCTGCTGGAGGGTCTTGACCTCCTGTATGCAGGATGACCGGGTATCTGAGTCGAGGGCAGCGAACGGTTCGTCGAGCAGAAGCACCACCGGTCGTGTGCCGAGAGCCCGGGCCAGGGCAACCCGCTGTTTCTCCCCCCCGGAAAGTGCCCCGGGGTAGCGTCCGGCGAGGGACAGGATGTTGAACCGGGCAAGAAGGCCCTGCACGGTCTCCCCTCTCTGCCGTGACGGGACGCCGGCCATCCGAAGGCCGAAGGAGACGTTCCCTTCAACCGTCAGGTGGGGGAAGAGGGAATAATCCTGGTAGGCGAATCCGATCCTACGCTTCTCCGGGGGGTCGAGGGTGACATCCACTCCGCCCACGGTAACGGTGCCCCCGCTCGGCGGGTAGAACCCGGCGATGGTCTCCAGGAGGAGGGTCTTTCCCGCTCCCGAGGGTCCCATCAGGATGGTGTAGGACCCTGCCGGGACGGCGAATGTGATTGCGGAGAGGTTGAAGGCGCCCCGGGTTATGCCGAGACCCTCAACCGCGATCATCGTACACCCCGGCGCGACGTGTCAGGACCCTGAAGACGAAGAAGAGGACCATGCAGAGGAGGATGAGCAGGAAGGCGATGGCCTGGCTCTCGGCTATGCCCCCGGTGGTGAACCGGTAATAGATCAGGCTCGAGATCACCAGGGGGAAGTAGGCGATCATGATCACCGCCGCAAACTCTCCGATAGCCCGTCCCCAGGCGAGGAGAGCACCGTACAGGATGTGACGGGTGGCAAGGGGGAGGGTGACTGAGATAAAGGTCCTTCCCTTCGAGGCCCCCAGTGTCCGTGCTACGTTTTCAAGCTGGACAGGGACTCTTCCGAACCCTTCCCGGACGGCATTCACGTAGTAGGGGATGGAGACGAAGACCATGGCGGCCACGATACCCGGGAAGGCGTCCTCGAAGGTCAGGCCGAGCTCCCCGAGAGGTCCCCCGAGAGGCCCCTGGGACATGAAGAGAAGGTAGACCATCAGGCCTGCCACGGTATGGGGCAGGACCAGGGGGATATCCACGAGGGTCTCGACCACGCTCTTCCACGGGGCATCTGTCCGGCTGAGCGCATAGGCCAGGGGAGTCCCGGTAAGGGCCAGGATACCGACGGCCGTAAACCCTGCAACAAAGGTGACCAGGAAGGCATGGAGCACGACGGGATCGGCTGCGGTGGCAGCCAGGATCTCCAGGTTCTGCAGGACAGGAATAGCGATGACCAGGAGAGCAAGAACGATGATCCCGACAAGGACCATGCCCGGGATCCAGAAGGCGATAAGGGAACGGCCTTTGAACCTGCCGGGAGCCGCTGCCGGAGTCATCCGGAGACACCCCGGGCCAGGGGGGCCGGCCATCCCGGCCGCCCGGACTCGGACTCGTTCGCGACATAATCGATGAACTCACGGGCGAGTCCGGGATGGGGTGCATTCGCCGGTATGGTCATGGCATACACGATGGGGCGTCCTACCCTCTCCCGCCCGAGCGTGCTGAACCGCGGGAAACCGAGCTCCACCGTCACCTTCCGGTACTGTTCGGCATATTCCCCTGAACCGAGGTTGATGGACGGCGGGAGGGAGATGTAGGAGAGGTTCATGGCCTCGGCGACGCTCCGGTATTCGATTGCATAGTCGATGCCCCCTGCTTCCAGAAGAGAGATCAGGTAGATGCTCCCGTCCCGGATGATGACATGGTCGTCCGATGGCCGTATGATCTCCGGGAGGGAGATCACGGTCGTGCCCCCGGTCTCCCGGACCCGAACGGTAGACGGGAAGTGGTCGGAAATTACATTCTCAAAGAGTTCGGGATCACCGTACTCCTCCTCGGCCAGCTGGAGGACCATCAGGGCACGATAGCCTGCGGCGTCCAGCATGGGATTTGAGAATCCCACCCGCACCTCAGGCCGCCCGAGGATATCAGGCCAGTTCTCGGATGTAATCTCCTCGTGGTACCTGCTCTTCCCCGTGTAAACGATGACCATCTCGTTCGTAGCGAAGGGGATGTACCCGTCGGTGAAATTCCTGTCCGACCCCTCCATCGGGCGGTACATGAGGTCCGGGACCAGAGATTCGTCTGCCACGGCAAGGACATCGGCGGTCCGGTGGAGATCGGTCACCTGCCGGATGACCTGGATGCTCCCGTGCCCCTCGACCTGGACATCGACTCCGGGGTGGCCGGCCTCGAACTCCTGCTCGGCCTCGGCAAACGGGTAGAGGAGACTCCCTGCGGCAATGACCTTGAGGGTGACGGGCTCCGGTGCCTGACACCCGGAAAAAAAGGCTGTCCCGGCCAGGAGCATCGCCAAGACGATGATTATCCTTCGCGTATCTCGATCCTGTCCACCCATTTGACCCACGCGCTCCCTTCGGTGATGACCCCGGGCTGCTCTGAAACGATGGCGATCCGGGCCGGGCCGCCGTCGTCATAGGGGAGGGGTTTCCCGTTCTGCTCGTACATGAGGATGATGCGCAGCGGAGGAGACGGTATTTCCTTGAGGTTCTCGTCAAAGGTTACGAAATCCTTCCCGTCGAGCTGGTCGTCATCAAAGACCCAGAGGTACCCGTCCGGGGCAGACACCCATGCCTGCTGGCCGGGACCGATACCTCCCGCAAGGGCGGCGATCTCCCGTAGGTCCACACCCCGGCAGGTGTAGGGCCCGAACCGGGCACCGGTGGTGGAGACGCAGAAACCGTACCCGGTGACAGACGGGAGGGCCCGGAGCTCCTGCAGGGTGATGACCTTTTCCGTCGTGCCGTTGACCGTCAGGCGCCAGTCCCGTTCCAGGGCACCGCCCGCCGGCGTACTGCAACCGGAAGCCAACGCCAGGAGGAGGAGAACTGCCGCCAGAATAATGGCATGTGTATGGTGTTTCACCTCATGCCCCTCCTGAACGCAACGAGGAAGCAGCACGCCGCAAGGACGCTGACCCACAGGATCGGCCCCTCTGTCGGCGGGGGTGGGTAGACCTCCTCCATTTTGGCCTCGTAGGACTTGGGGAGGGCGTCGTGCGATCCCTGGTACCCTCCGCGATAAACCCGCACCTCGTCAACCCACTTCACGGTGTACCCGCTGGTGGAGGGGTACAGGTCCTCGAAGAGGTGGATCTTCTCGGCCGGCATCACCTCGCGCAT
>JAJRBS010000029.1 GCA_028679325.1 Methanoregulaceae archaeon
TCCCCCTGGCCCTGTTCGCTTTCCTTGGCTCTTCCCGCCACCTGGTTGTCAGTGCTGATTCGGCCACCGCTGCGGTCCTCGCCGCCACCCTTGTTCTCATTGCTACCCCCGGCTCCCCGGAGTATGTCGCCCTGGCCGCAGCCGTCGCTCTCCTTGCCGGCATCTTCCTCATCCTTGCCCGGGTGTTTCAGCTCGGATTCATCTCGGATTTCCTGTCCCGTGCCGTCCTCATCGGGTTCCTTACCGGTGTGGGAATCCAGGTTGCCCTCGGACAACTGCCAGGGGTCTTCGGGGTCTCCACTGAAGGCACGAACATAGTCACGAAAGTCGCGAATATCGCCTCTGAGACCGGGCAGATAAACGGCCTTACCCTCGTCATCTCGTTTGTAACTATCCTCATCATTGTCCTGGGGAGTCATTTCGCAAAACGTGTGCCCTGGGCTCTTCTCGCCGTCATCGGCACCATCATCGTGAGCTATGCAGGAAACCTTGCAGCCCGGGGTGTCCCGGTTCTTGGCCCTGTTCCCGGCGGGCTCCCTGAGCTCTCCTTTCCCGCTGTCCCACCCGGTGACCTGGGATTTCTCCTCGGCCCGGCCGCCGTCTGTTTCATCCTCATCCTTGCCCAGAGTGCCGCGACCTCGCGGGCATATGCCAACCGGTACCAGGAGAAGGTCCATGAGAACACAGACCTGGTCGGGCTGAGCCTCGCGAACATCGGCGCATCGCTCACCGGGACATTCGTGGTCAACGGGAGCCCCACGAAGACCGAGATGGTCGACAGTGCAGGAGGGAGAACCCAGATAGCACATCTCGTCACCGTCGGAGTTGTCCTTCTGGTCCTTACCTTTCTTACCGGGCCACTCGCCTACCTTCCGACTGTTGTCCTTGCCGACATCGTGTTCCTGATCGGGATCCACCTGATCGATGTCCAGGGAATGAGAGGGATCCTTGCCCGCCGGCCGGTCGAGTTCGAGGTTGCTCTTGTAACCACCCTTTCGGTGGTTATCTTCGGAGTCGGGTGGGGAATTGTCTTTGCCATTATCATCTCCATTCTTGCACACCTCCGGCACAGCTATCACCCCCTCAATTACCTGCTCACACGATCAGGAGAGGGAGAATGGGTATCGTCTCCTTTGAGTTCCGGAGTCCAGGCAAGAGAGGGCCTTATCATCTATCGCTTCGGGGCTGACCTCTATTACATAAACGAGGGGAAAATGACCGAAGAGGTACTGGATATCGTTGATTCTGCAAAGAAACCCGTGGAATGGTTCTGTTTCTCGGCATCCTCGGTGAATGATATCGACTACTCAGGAGCCGAGGCCCTCAGGCAACTCCACGGACAGCTCCGCTCCCGGGGTGTCACTCTCGTGTTGAGCCATATCGAAGCACATGTACAGGATGAACTCGAGCGGGACAACCTCGTGGAACTGATCGGAAAAGATCATATCTTCGCGTCAAAGGATGACGTCATAACGGCGTATCTCCGCATGAAAGAGGAGAAAGGGTAAGGGCGGCGTCCCTTATCTCAACGGTACTATCGACCCTGTCTATTCCCTTCAATCAGGTATATCGCCTGACATAAAATTCGGGATAAATCCCATCGGGCGTGACGGGAAAGAGATTGAAGATGAACCCGACGTCTGAACGTCACTGCGTTTTCTGCTTCAGCATCACCGCAAACTCTTCCGCATGCAAAAAGTCGTCGGCATTCGGCCTGCCCCTGTTCATCCCCCCGAAGTATTTCAGGAAGCTGTTGGTGTTGAAACCCTTGCAGCTGAATTCATCAAGGATCACGTAACCTTTGGACTGGAGCTTTTCCCTGAGACGTGCGTGATCCTTTGCGACCTTCTCTTTTCCCATAATTGCACTGGTGGAGAAGATGAAGGCTTTCGTGCCGGGGGCCGGGGGGAGCTTATCGGCAAGGTCCAGCAGATCCTGGTGGTGTCTTCCGCTATATATCCCTGAACCGAAGCCGATGAGGTCGTACCCCCCGAGCTCCTCAGGGGTGACCTGCCGGGGCGTTCGTATCTCTGCATCCAGGACCTTTGCGAAGACCCTGGCGATCTTCTCGGTATTCATGTGATGATATGACATCAGGATGATGAGGGATTTCACGAATAAGTCTCCGTTTTCTGGCATCTATTCTCTTTCACTATCCTTTGTTCCTGCCAGCCCGGGTTTCCTTTCAGAGGCTTTTTAGAAACGCGATGACCTCATCAATGTCCGGGACGGAGTGGACCGGGTAGACCTTCACGAACAGGACCTGCATCGTCTCATCAACGACCACATTCGCCCGTTCCGAGAATCCGTTCGTCTCCCGGAAGAGACCGTAGAGCTGGGAGACCTTGCCGTGCGGCCAGAAGTCGCAGAGCAGCCGGGTCTCTTCAATCGAGAGATGGTCCGCCCAGGCCTTCTTGCAGGGGACCGAGTCGACGCTGATCCCCACCGCCACCGTTTTTAACGATTCGAAAGTCTCCACATTCCTCTCGAGCGATGTCATCTGATCGGCACAAAACGCAGTCCAGGCCAGCGGGTGGAAGGAAAGGAGCACTCGCCTCCCCATGTTCTCGAGAAGGTCGAAGGTGACGTCGTTCTGGTCTTTCAATGAGAAATTCTTCCCATAGTCCCCGGGCTTCACCACTCTCTGCTCCTGGTCAGGCATAGGCAGGGATACTCATTGCCCTGCTATATAGGTGACGGCGATGCAGAAGGTTCAGGAGGAACCCTGATCCGCTGCACATGACCCGAGGAGGTACTCGCCAAAGCCGGTGACCTACGTACCCTCAGTCACGCTTCCTCTCGACGCCGACCCTCCCCTTCTCAACAGAAAGGACGAATCCGAGCTCACGGAGGTACCGGGAGCTCATGCCCGTACCATGGATGAGGAGTTCGACCAGGTCTTCCTTCTCATCTATGTCGGTGTGGATGAGGAATGAATCGACCACCTCGACCGTGAGTCCCTTCTCCTCAGCGTACTGCCGGTGCTTCTGGAAGCTGGTCCCGTAGTAGCTGACCCGGAAGCGGTTGGCCGAGGCAAGGTAGAGAGCGTTCGTCCCTCCGCCCCGGCCCGGTACTATTGCCACATCGGCCCGGCTCTCAAGTAACCTTCGGATGGCATCCGGTGAAGCTAGTGGCACGTCGGCCATAATCACCAGGAGCGGGCCGGGAGTGGCGGCCAGGAGGTCGTTTAAGGATTCGTTCAGGCCCCGCGGGTCCTCGACAACACGAATGCCATCGAATGAGAAGGGCTCGGTGGAGAGGATGAAGGGCTCGCACCCGGCGTCTGATGCAGCCACCACCACATCGCAGAGCATGTTCGCGGCAAACTTCTCCCGCTCCTCGAGCTCGAGCACGCAGGAGAGCCGGGTCTTCGGGTTCCGCGGTTTATAGGGGATGACCGCTGGCACAGACATCTGTAGAGGGAGCGTTGGTGCGGGGGGAACTAAAAGGTCTCGCTCCGATGGGGGAACTTATGAGGGGGCAGGCAGATACCAGAGTACGAAATGGATCAGAAGGTCGTCACCTACAGCAGAAACGTCTTCTTACCTCTCACCACAGTCTGTCGCAACCGGTGCGGGTACTGTATCTTCCGGACCCCTGTGCGGGAAGGCTGCATCATGGC
>JAJRBS010000032.1 GCA_028679325.1 Methanoregulaceae archaeon
CGGTGTTCAACCTGCCAGCAACCGATCTCGGGGAACTGGCCATGTCACTCGTCGATGCCGCAACCATCGTGCTCGGAACCCCGACCATGCTCTTCGGCCCCCACCCCCACATGGTGAACGCTGCCTACATGACAAACGCCCTCCGGCCGAAGGCCCGCTTCGGGGCCGTCATCGGGTCCTACGGCTGGGGCGGGAACACGGTCGAGACTCTCAAGGGGATGCTCGGGAAACTGAACCTGAAGCTCCTGGATCCGGTGTATGTAAAGGGAACACCCAGCCCAGCCACGATCAAAGAACTCGATTCCCTTGCCGAAGAGATCGCGGCCGCTCACCGCGATCTCGGGATCCTATGAAAGGGTCGGGTGATGACCGGGGCCATTGTCACTCCGGGACGCCGGGTCGCGACCCCCGGGAGGCAAGGGCCTCGTTCCTTTCCGCCGTCAGCAACCGCAACGGGGCCTTCATCATCGGTGTGGCCGGCGATTCAGGTACCGGAAAGACCATCTTTACGAGTTCCCTCCGGCATCTCCTCGGTGACAACCTGGTATCGACCATCACCCTCGATGATTATCATCTCTTTGACCGCGAGCAGCGGAAGGCACAAAACATCACCCCACTCGACCCCGAAGCAAACAACCTGGCAGGACTCGAGAGGGACCTTCGGCTCCTGAAAGCCGGAAAGTCCATCCGAAAAATGGTGTACAACCATGATCGGGGAGTCCTTGAAGGGCCGGTGGATTTCTCGCCGGCTCCCATTGTTATTATCGAGGGGCTCCACAGCCTCTCCACCCCTGGGATCAGGGAGCTGGTCGACGTATCCCTGTATGTGGACCCGGATCCCGATGTCAAGAGAGAATGGAAACTCAAGAGGGACACCGGAAAACGAGGGTATTCCGAAAGGGAGGCTCTCGAAGAGATGGCCCGGAGGGAGAAGGACTACCTCCGGTATATCGCACCCCAGAAGGACGTTGCCGATACCGTTATCCGGATCTCCTTCTCCCGGTTCGGGAGGGATCTCGGGTGGCAGCAAAACATCTACCGGACCACCCTCCTCCAGCTCCCCCCTGACCAGGGAGACGAACACCGGGAACTGAGTATCGATCTTGACCCTCTCCTCACCCTCCGGTCGCCAGCTTTCTCCTTCGACTATTTCCAGCATGACCGGGGAGGACAAAGAATGTCCGGCCTGAGCTTTGACGGGTCATTTGATCCCTGCTTCCTCTCAAGCCTTGCGCTTTCGCTGAAAGCAGATACCGGCACCGACCCCCGGGACATCTATCCGGAATCACACCTTACCCCTTCCGAGATCGTGCAGGTCCTTTTCTGCTGGAGGGCTATCCGGGCTCTCTTGAAAGAAGGAAGAGAATTCAAGTAAAATGGATTAAACATCAGAATAGCATATATTGTATTCAGGCCAATATTCTGTAATGAAACAGATCGCCCTGTACGGGAAGGGAGGGATCGGGAAATCCACCACCTCGGCCAATATTTCTGCGGCTCTCTCTGACACGGGGCTCGCTGTTCTCCAGATCGGCTGTGATCCCAAGAGGGACAGCACCCGGATGCTGATGCACGGGAGGCTGATCCCGACGGTCATGGACCAGGTCAGGGAGAGGGGGGACCGGGAGATCGCGACCGAGGACATCGTCTTTTCCGGTTACGGGGGGGTCCGCTGCGTGGAGGCAGGCGGGCCCGAGCCTGGTGTCGGTTGTGCCGGCAGGGGGATTATCGCCACCTTTCAGATACTCGAGCGGCTCGGGGCCCTCTCGGGCGACGTCATCGTGTACGATGTGCTCGGGGACGTAGTCTGCGGGGGGTTCGCCATGCCCATGCGGGAAGGATATGCCCAGGAGGTGTATCTTGTGACTTCAGGGGAGCTGATGTCGCTTTACGCTGCAAACAACATCTGCAAGGCCATAAAGAGACTCTCAGGGAGGTCACGGGGCATCTGCCGGCTCGGCGGAGTCATCGGCAACGGCAAGGGTCTCGATCAGGAGGAGGAGCTCGTCTCCCGGTTTGCGGAAAGAATCGGGAGTTCTCTCATCTTTTTCGTTCCCCGGAGTACCGTCGTCCAGAAGGCGGAGCTCCACAAGAAGACGGTCATCGAGTATGCTCCATCGTCCGCCCAGGCATCGGTCTACCGGAAACTGGCAGAGAACATCCTTGCGAACAAGCGGATGGACATCCCCGAACCTCTCGAGGTTGAGGAGCTTGAAGAACTGGCCTACGAATTCATCAAGGACTGAAGGCTGTACCCTTACCGGCGCCCTGTCGGTCTCGACCTCGATTGCTGATGGCCTCACCATCATCCACGGACCGGACGGGTGCGTCCACCACAACGCCTCTCTCCTGCATGCCCTCTGGCATGAGAATGAGGAGGGCCTCTTTCCGCGGATCTATTCGACCTCCATGACCGAGGCCGATGTCGTGTTCGGAGGGGAAGAGAGGCTCGTTGAGACCCTGCATGCCGCGAACCGGCTGCATCCGGGAGTTATCTGCGTTCTTTCGTCATGTGTGGCTGCCGTCATCGGCGATGATGTCTCGACTGTCTGTGACACGGCAGGTGTCCAGGCAGTGGTGATAACCACAGGCGGCTTTCTTGGCGGCGGCTTCTCGCGGGGAGTGAGCGAAGCCCTGCTCGCGTTGTCATCGCTCGGGAGGAAGGGCGAGGGGAACGGAACCGTCAACCTCATCGGGGAGAAGAACCTCGAGTACGAGGCCGAGGCAAACTATGAGGAGGTGAACCGGCTTCTTGCCCTTCTCGGGGCAAAGGTCCAGCTCCGTTTCGTACGGAAGATCCCTGCACACGCGATATCCTCCCTGGGATCGGCCTCTCTCAACATCCTCCGCGATCCCTCCCTTACCGATGTCGGCAGGGCCCTCGAGGCCAGGTTCAAAACGCCATATCTTTCAGCGTTCCCTGTGGGTCTCGGGGGGACACTCGCATTCCTTCAGGATGTGGGTGAGATCCTGGGTATCGAGAGCACGGATGCTATCAATTGCGAGGAGAGGTACCAGAAGAATCTGGCGGTATCGTTCTCAGACCTGGATGGATCAGCCATCACGCTTGACCGTGGACCAGTCACCAGCCATGTCCTGATCGATGAACTCCAGGAATCCTTCGGCCTCGTCTTCACCGATCAGGGCATCCCTGTCCGACTCCCCGATCCTCTGCCGGTGGGAACAGCCGGCCTGTCCCGCCTGCTCCATCGCTGGCGGAGGGCCTGCCGTGCGTGACTGTTCAGCGGCCCTCTGGCCGTGCGCAATGACCGGCGCTGTCTCCTGCCTGACCGGCCTGGAAGGGATCGGCGTGGTCATTCACGGTGCGAGCGGGTGCTACTTCTACCCGGCAACAATCCTCCGGAAGAAGATCCATTGCACCTTCCTCGTCGAGGAAGACATCATCTTCGGTGCCGGGGAGAGACTCCGGGAACTCGTTGGCACGCTGGGAAAGACCCATGATGTCGTAGCGGTGGTCAATACCTGCACACCGGCAATCATCGGCGAGAAGATCGAAGACATGGGGGAAGGACCCTCCGTGATTGTTATCGATTCCCCGGGCTTCCTGGGGTCCTACGAGGAAGGTTTCCTGGCGGCCTGCCGGGAACTCCCTGTCGGAATCGACCCCGGACACCCAGGTGTTCTCGTCGACGGGCTGAGCCCGCTCGATCCTTTTTATGCTGGTAACTGCCTCGAGACCCTGCGTCTGCTCGGCCGGGGGGGAGCGATGGAACCGGTCCTCTTCTCTGCCTGTCCATACACCTGTCTCTCACACCTTCCCGCACCGGTCATCACCACCAATCCCGATCTCCATGCCGGATTCGGAGACATGCAAGGGACCTTCCTTGGGATCGATGAGACGGTCAGGTCACTCTCAGCACTCGAGCATATTTCCGATAATCTCCCCTGTGACCAGGTCGAGCGCGAGGCAGAGGCATCAAAGGAGGAGATCGCAAGAGTCTGCGACAAGTATCTCCAGCGGCATGACCCGCCGACAGTGGGAATTTTTGGGGGGACTGCCTACTCTTGTTTTGCGGCAGCGCTGCTGGAGGAGACACTGGACGCCTCCATAACCTGTGTCGGATCACGGAACCCCGCCGCCCTGGACCCCCCCTGTGTAACAGGAGCGACAACCCTCGACCAGGTCAGGGAGTTCCTCGATCGTGACCGACCCGACCTGATCCTCGGGTCCTCATTCGAGCACTCCCTCGCACCCGGTACCGCCTTCGTCCCCTTCACCTTCCCGATCAGGGGAATGGTCAGGTTGAAGGCCCGCCCACTGGTCGGGATCCAGGGCACACTCGGCCTCATCGAGGATGTGCTGAATGCCCTCCTGGACAGATGAACGGAAAAACGCAAGCTCCCGTCCGCCGGATCCGGGTCTGTTTTTCACTTTCACCCTGCGCATGTCGAGCCCTTATATAGGGCGATCCCCGACCCGTAGATGAGGAGAAAAGAGATGATGAAGAATGCCGGATATGTCCAGCTGAACCGGAGACCGGTCCTCAGCGAGGAGGGAGCGCCACTCGAGCTGCTGGAGCTCCATGTCTTTGGCGTCCGTCTCTGCATCAGGATCGGGGAACTGCGGCAGGCCTTGTATCACGGGTCTGCGGCTGGCGTTGAGAGGATCCAATGGAACTGGATGGCCTACGTTGGTTCGAGGGCAGGTATCGCTCAGGTCTCAAAGTCGGGACGGGCCCTCAACATCGAACTCTTCAACGGCGAACGTTTTACGCTGGCCCTGGATTCCCTGCAGGCGGTGTTGAGCTGCCGGGAGAAGTTTGCCACGGTTGCCGTCCTCCCACCAAAAATAGTCGTGAACGGTTCCCGTGACCGCAGGCTGACAGAATACGGACCCGTGCAGACCTGTCTCGGGACCGCATGAATTTAACCGGCCTTGCGAATGATCGCCGCGATGGCATCGCCGACTGCCGATGTCGAAAGCGAACCCCCCATATCTTTCGTGACCTTTCCTTCGGCAATCGACCGTTCTATGGCTGACAGCACGCCAGCTGCTGCCTCGCGTTCACCCAGGTGATCGAGGAGCATCGACCCTGCCCAGATGGTTGCCAGGGGGTTTGCGACCCCGAGCCCCTTGTACTTCGGGGCAGAACCGTGGATGGGTTCGAACATGGAGGTCCCCTTCGGGTTGATGTTTGCTCCCGGGGCAAGGCCGAGACCTCCCTGGATCATGGCCCCGAGATCGGTGATGATATCCCCGAACATATTCGGGGTGACGACGACATCGAACCATTCGGGGTTCTTGACAAACCACATGGTGATGGCATCGACGAAGGTGAACTCTGTTGAGACGTCCGGGTACTCCCGTGCCTTCTCGGAGAAGACTTCTCTCCAGAGGCCATAGACATCGGACAGCACGTTGGCCTTGTCGACAGACGTCAGCCTCTTCCTCCTGTTCCGGGCGAGCTCGAAGGCATACGCTATCACCCGTGCCGATCCTTCGCGGGTTATGATCCCGATCTGGTAGGCGAGCTCGTCGGCATCCGACCGGATATCGAGACCGAACTCGGCCGAATAGAGGTCTCTCTCGACAGAGAGCACGATCTTCTGGGCACCCTTCAGGCGGGAGCCGAGACCAACATAGAAGTCTTCGGTGTTCTCCCGGACCACCACGAAGTCGATATCTGCCGGCCCCTTTCCGGCCAGCGGTGTTGTCACTCCTTCGAGAAGCTTCACCGGCCGGAGGTTGATGTACTGGTCGAAGTGGAACCGGATGCGGAGGAGGATCCCCTTCTCCAGTATCCCCGGCGTTATCCGCTCATCGCCGATGGCCCCGAAATAGATGGCCCTGAACCTTCCCAGGTCCCGGAGGTCCTCATCAGTGAGGAGCTCCCCGGTCTCCAGGTAACGGTCGGCCCCGATATCAAAGTCATGCCACTCTATGTCGAACGAGAACCTTTCCCCGGCGGCATCGAGCACCTTCTTTCCTTCTGCTATGATCTCGGGACCGATCCCGTCCCCTCCTACCGCCGCGACCCTGTGCATGTCTTCACCTCCTTCTTATCCCGGGCATAGGCCACCAGGCCCCCGGAATGGATGATCTCCCTCAGGAACTCAGGGACAGGCTCAATCGCCAGGCGCTGCCCTTCCCATTCGATGACGTGTTTTCCGAGGTCGACCGTGATGACGGCCCCGTCCGGTATCAGGCCTGCTTCCGGGCAGACCAGGGGGAGCAGCCCCACGTTGACCGCGTTCCGGTAGAAGATCCGGGCAAAGGACTCTGCGATTATCACCGTTATGCCGGCCCCCCTGAGCGCGATCGGTGCATGCTCGCGGGAGGACCCGCAACCGAAGTTCTTCCCGGCAACAATCATGTCTCCTTCCTGGGCCCCCTTGGCAAAGTCCGCCCGTGTCCCTTCGAAAGCATGGGACGCGAGAACCTTCGGGTCGTAGTGGACCAGGTATCTCCCCGGTATGATGGCATCGGTGTCGATATTGTCCCCAAACCTCCAGGTCCGCATAGTCACACCTCCCTCGGGTCTGTTATTTCTCCATGCATGGCGCTCGCCGCTGCTGTCGCCGGTGAACAGAGGTAGACACTCGCCTCCGTGCTCCCCTGGCGACCCCGGAAGTTCCTGTTCGATGTCGAGAGCGAGACCTCCCCTGGTGCCAGTATCCCGAAGGCTCCTCCCATGCAGGGGCCGCAGCACGGGGCTTCGACCAGAGCGCCGGCGGTCACAAACTTCTCGATCAGGCCGGCACGGAGGGCCTTGAGGTACTCGTCCCGTGAAGCCGGGATGATGATAACCCGTGTCGCCTCGTTAAATGTGCCTGTGCCGAGGACCTCGGCCACCTCGGCCAGGTCTTCGAACCTGCCGTTTGTGCACGATCCGATGAAGACCTGGTCGAGAGCGGTACCAACGACCTCGTCGACATCGACCGCCAGGTCAACGTTGTGCGGGAGGGCTACCTGGGGGGAGAGGTCAGAGACATCGTACGTCCTCTCGTCTCTGAATTCTGCGTCCAGGTCGCTCTCCAGAGCCATCCGCGGCATGTCCCGGCGGCCCTTCAGGTAGTCGTAGGTGATATCATCGGGAGGGACCATCCCTGCCTTGGCCCCCATCTCCACCGCCATGTTGCAGCAGGTCATCCGCCCGTTCATGTCCATGGATGAGAATGTCTCTCCTGTGAACTCTACAGCCTGGTAGGTCGCTCCGTCGGCCCCGATATCCCTGAGCAGGGACAGGATCAGGT
>JAJRBS010000048.1 GCA_028679325.1 Methanoregulaceae archaeon
GCCTCGTCGATTGAGTTGTCGACCACTTCGTAGACAAGGTGGTGAAGACCGCGGGTATCGGTGCTGCCGATGTACATCGCCGGCCGTTCACGAACCGGCTGGAGACCTTCCAGGACCGTTATGTGGGAAGCGTCATACGTATCGGCCATGGGTATCCTCCCCGAAAAAAGAGATAGCGCAAATGATCGTGACCGTCACACGAAGTATTGGTCGCGAAACCTCTTAAAATGATTCAACGGCGAAATGGTCAATGGAATTCACCGAGATCCGGGTCTGTGATCCCGAGCGCCCGGTCGATGGCTACGACCAGCTTGTTCAGGATGCGGACTACCTCGGCTGCCTCTTCCTTGTCGAGAGTCCCCGGCTGGTGCCAGGCCACCCTCTTCCGGAGCTGGACGGCGAGCTTCTCGACCTCTGTGCCCTTGAACTGGTCCGGGACCACCAGGCCTTCGAGGTGGTCGGCGGCCCCGTAAAAGGCCTGTTCGGGAGGCTGGGCGAAGTGCTTGCAGAGGAGCGAAATCACGGTAATGAATCCATGGCCGAATCTGCTTTCCATGAAGAGGTATGGATGACCGGCCGGATGAAAATGTTTTCCTAGACCGGCCGGAAGAGACCGGTCCAGGCCAGTATCGGGACAGCGATGACAACCGCCATCCCGCAGGCCAGGAAAGTCCAGTCTCCGGTCCTCATCGGTTTCTTTGTGATGTAGAGGTGGCTCTCCCGGCCATAGCCCCGGCAGAGCATGGCCATGTAGGTCCGTTCCCCCTGCTCGTAGGACCGGATAAAAAGGGTTCCTACGGCATAGGCGACCTTCTCGAGCCGGTACCGGTAGGGGAGGTGCCGATCGAAGGGGTCGAAACACCGGGTCTCGAGCGACTGGCGCATCTTCCGGATCATGTAGCCAAAGACGTAGAGGTACCGGAGCATCATCCCAAGCACGAGGGTGAACTCTGCCGGGAGTCCGAGCCTCCCGGCCCCCTCGAGGAGGTCCTGGGTCCGGGTGGTCGAGGAGAGGAGGATGATGAAAGAGACAGATACGATGAACTTGACCAGCAGGATGCTCGCAAACTCCACCGATTCGGCATAGACCTCGATACCGAACGGGAGGGTGGCGATGACGGTGAAGCTCTCGTAATAGGGGTTGGTGACAAAGATCTGGAAGAAGATGAGGAAGATCCCAAAGGGGAGGATCACCACCAGCCTTTTTAAGTAAACGGTGGGGGAGAGGCCGGACAGCGCCCAGAGCAGGGCGAAGAGGAGGAAGAAGATGGCCCCCACCGAGTAGACGACGGTGGAATAGGGAACGGCCACCATGGCGATGATGGCCGAGAAGGCGAGCACGATCTTTGCCCGGGCATCGATGGAATGGACCGGGCTCTTCAGGTATGCATATTTTTCGATCAGGAAGAGGTCGTCGATCATCGTTTTTCCCGGGCGAACCTGAGGAACTCCTGTTTTGCCTCGTCAAGGGAGTAGGCCATGGAGAGGGGAATTCCCTCATCCTGCAGGGAGCGGATGAGCTTCGGGATCACCGGGACATCCAGCCGGACGGAGGTGAGCAGGTCGGGGTCGCAGAAGACCTCGTTTACCGTACCCTGGGCCACGATCTTCCCCTTATGCATCACGTACAGCTGATCGGCTACCTCGGGAACCAAAGAGACCTCATGGGTGGAGAAGATAACAGTGATACCGTACCTTTCGGCGAGGGTGTCGACCACGGCTATCAGGTCCTTGATCCCCTGGGGGTCGAGCCCTGCGGTCGGCTCGTCCAGCACCAGGACCTGGGGCTCCATGGCGATCACGCCCGCGATAGCAACCCGTTTCTTCTCACCCCCCGAGAGGTGGTGCGGCACCCTCTCCCTCAAATGCTCGATACCTACCATGGCCAGCGCCTCATCCACCCTGTGGTGAACGGTCTCGGGGTCGAGGCCGAGGTTCAGGGGCCCGAAGGCAACGTCCTGCTCGACGGTCGGCGAGAAGATCTGGTCGTCGGCGTTCTGGAAGACGAGGCCCACGAACTTCCGGACTTCCCGGATATTCGCGTTGGTGACCGGCTCGCCGTGGATGAGGACCGTTCCCGAGGTCGCCCGGAATATGCCGTTGAAGTGCTTGAAGAGGGTGCTCTTCCCTGCCCCGTTCGCACCGATCACCGCGATGCGGGAGTTCCGTCCGGCAATGAAGTTCACCCCTTCCAGTCCGGTGACCTTGCCTGGGTAGATGTAGGTGAGATCGCGGGTCTCGATGAGGTGCATTGTGTCCGGAAAGGTTCGTGGAAAGTGGTTAAATAGTCTCTTTTTTCACTCCGGCCGGCGGACGATCCTCGTGAGCCCGTAGGCGATGGCCAGGACGAGGATGGTCCCGATGATGACCGCTGCGGCTTCGCCGAACTTTGCCAGTCCTCCGATGGAATAATCAGGGAACGGAGAGTCAAGGGAGAAGGTGTTCCCGGTGATCCCGGTCACTTCCTCTTCCGCTGCGGCGGCTCGATTCTCATCAAGCTCAGATCCCTGGATCTCCTTGGCGCCGAAGATCCCGTAGAAGGCACCTTCAAGACCGTCCGGATTGCTCGATGCGACGAAAGGAGCCACGGCAGCGATGACCAGGGCCATCGCCAGCCCGGCAAAGATGAAGGTCCTCCTGTTCATGGGGCCACCGCTACTTTTGACGGTTCGATCATGATGTCGGGCCGGGCCGTGTGTATCAGGTACACGGCGGCAGCGGTGATACTCCCCTCGATGATCCCGATTACGCCGTGGTAGAGACCCATGGAGAGGAGGCCGAGTTCGAGCGGGAAGGTCCCGGCAAGGGCCATCTCCACGGCGGTGACCAGGGCAACAACGAAGAGAGAGAGCCAGCCGGCAATGAACGCCGCGGGGTAGATATTCCTGAAGAGGGGATAAGCAGCCTTGTAGCCGTAGAAACCGACGAACCCCCCGATGACCCCCATGTTGAGGATGTTGACCCCCATGGTGGTCAGGCCGCCGTCACCGAACAGGACCCCCTGGACGATCAGGACCAGGGTCAGGATGAAGACCGCGGCAAAAGGCGATCCCAGCACGATGGCCGCCAGGGCCGCACCCATCATGTGGCCGCTTGTCCCCCACGGTATGGGGATATTGACGGCCTGGATGGCAAAGATCCCTGCGGCGAGGACGGCGACCAGCGGTATCTTATCCTCGGTCATCTCTTTCCGCGCCCAGCGGAGTGAAAGGGCGATGAAGATGAGGGCAATACCCCAGTAGACGGCTGCCTGGGGGAGAGGAATAAAAGCATCAGGAATGTGCATGTTCGTTCCACCTTTTCATATGAATGTAAACTTTCGTATGAATTGATGGATAAAAAAGTTTGTTATTTGAAATAACTGGCTACCATCTTTTTAAAAAGTATTCCCAGGGCAGGGTACAGGGCAGGGTTCCCCAGCACACGGCGGATGATTGCTCCCGGCCGGTCCATGTCCGCGTACTGCAGGATGTCTCTGATCACCCCCGGGTCCCGGAGGGAATGTACAAGCCGGTCCATTTCTTCGGGTGTGATCGACTGCCGCAGCTTGAATAACCGGAAGCCGGTCTCGAGCTCGGATCCGATGTCCGCCTTCCAGCTCTTCTCGTATTCTTTCAGCACCCGGTCCGAGCTATCCTTTCTCCGGCATGCCTCGGCCGCGGCCCGGGCAGCATGGCGGGCCGACCGGACACCGGTGTACACACCGCCACCCGAGGTCGGCTTGGGAAACCCGGCGGCGTCCCCGACAAAAAGGGTGCGGTGCCCATAGGTTTTCGGCATAACCCCGAGAGGCAGGGTGCCGCTCACCAGGTGGATACAGCTCTCTGCCCCGGCAGACCTCAGGAACCGTTCAAACCGTCCCGGGATGTCGTGCGTGCCGCAGAGCCCGATCCGGGCCCTTCCTTTTCCGGACGGGATGATCCACCCAAAGAATTCCGGTGAGGCGTCCGGGTAGAGTTCCACCAGCCGTCCGTCCATTTCCCGGGGGATATCGGCCTGGATCCCTGCAAGGTAGACCCTCGGACGCTCCATCGCGAGCGCCCTGGCGACTCCGCTCCGGGGTCCGTCGGCTGCGACCAGGACGGAAAAACGGATCTGCTCCTTTCCGGAGAGTCCCCGGGTCAGGATATGGGAACCGGAGATCCCAAAGAAGCCTGTCTTCAGCCGGATCTCTGCACCCGCCTTCGCTGCGGCGGCAAGCATCTCCTGGTCGAGGGCGGCCCTGTCGACCACCACCGCCCGGGTCTTTCCGGCGTCAAAGGAGAGCTCAGAGCCGAGCCCGGTTACGATGCGGGCCCCCGAGACCTCGTGCAGGACAGGCTTACGCGAGACCTCGCATTCCTGGAACGCTGCCGTCGAGAGGAGGCCGGCACACTGCACAGGGTACCCTGCGACGGCATGCTCCTCGATTAGGCAGGTGGAGAGGCCCTCTTCGGCACAGAGACGTGCGCAGGTGCTGCCCGAGGGGCCGCCGCCCACAACCACGACCTCGAAGAAGTCCCGTGCCATGTACACGAGTATTCGTGGGCGGATCCTATCAGGTTTGTCCGGGCTGACGGTTTTTTGAGGTAAAAAGGCTAAGAGGAGACCACGATGGAGAAGGAACCGGTCTTTGCCTGGAAGCAGTGCCTGATCGTCCGCTCGGATATAAAGATGAGTTGCGGAAAGACCTGTGCCCAGGCAGCCCATGCCGCCGTGCTCTCCTACGAGAAGTGTGATCCGGCCGTCCGGAAGAAGTGGTTTTCAGAGGGGCAGAAGAAGGTGGTCCTCAAGGTGAACGGCGAACGGGAGCTGTTCGAGCTCAAGACCATCGCCGAGGTTGCCGGCATCGCCGCCGCCCTGGTCCAGGACGCTGGGCTGACCGAGATCTCCCCCGGTACGGTGACGGCTCTGGGCCTCGGTCCGGCGAAGAGTGAGACCCTGGACCGCATCACCGGCGATCTCCCGCTGCTATGAAGGCAAGCCCCTACCCTCTCGAGCGGTCGCTCGGCATGGAATATTACGCCAGCGATACGCCTGGGACGGGTGGGAGGCTCCGGAGTTCTGCTGAAGACTTCGTGGTGGAGGAGGTCCCGTGCGCCGTGGGGTCCGAAGGCCCTTTCCTTATCTGCCGGCTGACCAAGAAGGACTGGGACCAGCAGAGGGCTCTTCGGGAGCTGGCCCGTCAGCTTGGCATCTCCTACAAGAGGATCGGCTTCTCGGGGACCAAGGACAAGCACGCCGTCACCTCGCAGCTGATCTCGATCCGGGATGTCACTCCCGGGGCGATTGAAAAGATCTCCCAAAAAGACCTGGAGGTCGAGGTCATCGGCCGGTCGAATGGTCCCCTGGCCCTTGGATCCCATACCGCCAACCGGTTCACCATTACCATCAGGGAGGCAAATCCCGGACAGCTGTCTGAAATCGTCGATGAAGTCACCAGAGTCTGCCGGGAGGCTGTCCCGAACTACTTCGGTTTGCAGCGTTTTGGGGTGATACGACCGGTGACGCATACGACGGGAGCTTTAATTTTGAAGGGCGACTACGAGGCTGCAGTCCTCTGCTACATCGGTAAGGACTACCCGGCTGAGCCCCCGGAGGTCCGGGAAGCCCGGGCCCAATTCCTTGAGAACCGGGACCCCAGGGAGGCTCTCCGGACCTTCCCTTTGCCGCTCTCCTACGAGAGGACCATGCTCCACCACCTGGCTGCAAACCCGGGAGATTACCTCGGTGCCCTGCTCCTCCTCCCCCCAAAACTCCTCTCCCTTCTGGTGAGCGCCTACCAGTCCCTGCTCTTCAACAGGGCCCTGTCCCGGAGGATCGCCCGCAGCAGTGGTCTTCTCCACCCTCTGCCCGGTGACAGGCTCCTGTTCTCGAACGGTAAGGAGGACCGGGTGACGGACCAGAACCAGGACAGCGCCTCTCTCCAGATGGGCAGGGGAAGATGCCGGATCGCTATCCGGGTGCCGGGGTGCAGGGTGGAGGGAGGACACTTCGATGATGAGGCGGTCATGGCCTCCTATCTTGCCGAAGATGGAATCGGGCGGGAGGACTTCTGCCGGGTGTCGGACCTGATCAGGACACGGTTCGAAGGGGCTTCACGCCCCATCTCCCTTTCCACGAAAATCGATACCACGGTAGAGGGCCAGTCGGTAAGGCTCTCCTTCGAACTCGGACCGGGCCAGTACGCGACCACGGTCTGCCGGGAATACATGAAGGGCGACCCATTCGATATGATCTGAGGGGGTGGGAATTCTCCCGCCTCAAAGATATCCGGGGGTTGTTCCGGTCAAAAAAAATAATACTCAGGCGCTTTCAGTATCCTGTCTCATTCTCCGCAGCCGGTGTCTCAGGGGTACAGGACATCATACTCGGTCACCAGGTTGGTCCCGCAGAGGTAGTGGTTCTTCAGGACCAGGCGGATCATGTCCTGTTCCGAGTCGATATGCATACCGCCGACAAGAGAGGGAGTGTCCGAACCCCCCACGATAAACGGGAGGTGGATGAGACGGATCTCGTCGACCAGCCGGTGGTGAAGCATGTGCCAGTTGAGGGTCGGGCCTCCCTCGATCATCAGCTTCTTCACACCGTGCTCTTCGAGAAGCAGCCGCATCAGGAGAGGGAGGGAGACATGGTCAATCCCTGCGACCAGCACCTTGGCCCCCTTCTTCCGGAGAGCATCGACCCGATCCGGCGGTGCCTTTTCTGCCACCGCGACGATGGTCGGGGCATCCGGCGAGAGCACATTGGCATCAGGGGGGATGTCGGCCATGCTCGAGGGAATGACCCGGATCGGGCTCTTTCCCTTGATATGCCGGACGGTCAGGTAGGAGTTGTCGATCTTTATAGTATTTGAACCGACCATGATGGCGTCGTACTCTGCACGGGTGGTATGGAGGAGGATCTCGGTGGCAGGGTCCATGTACTTCATCAGGATCTTACTCGATGCCCCCCGTTTCAGGGTGAGCTTCCCGTCAGCGGTGATCTCTGACATCATGAGTACATGGGGTTTTTTCGGTGATTCTGCCACGATAGTTCCTTCTTATGAAAAAAAGCTGGGCTGTGATAGATAATAGATTCTCCTGCAGGGAGAGATTTCATCAAGAAAAGGGAAAATCCGGTAGTATTATCGGAATCAATGCCGCTTAGAGATCGATGAATATAACCGCGCTCCGGCCGAAGGTCCTCCATTACATCGAGCCGGTTTCCGCGGTCTTCATACGGGCAGGGATGACACCGAACCAGGTGTCGGCCCTGTCCCTTTTCTTTGGCGTCCTCTGTGCGGTCTGCTATTCGTACGGGCTCTTTGCCATCGGGAGCATCCTCCTGTTCGTCTCTGCCGTCCTCGACCTGGTGGACGGGAGCGTGGCCCGGAAAACCGACCGGGGGACGAAGTTTGGTGCGGTCTTTGACTGGATCGTGGACAAGTACGTGGACGCCCTTGTCCTGCTCGGCATCGGGCTGTCCGGCGTTGCCATCATTACCCTGTTTGCCCCCCAGCTGCCGAAGACAACTGATTTCCTCATCGTGACTGTAGCCATCATCGGTTCGCTCATGAACACCTTCATCAAGCCGGTGGTCTACGCTGAAACCGGTTACCAGGAGCGGGTCGGGGGGAAGATCGACGACCCTCTCGAGGGTGTGGGTTTCTTTGGCCGCCCGGAAACGGTGGTGGTGCTGGTGATCGGCGGGCTGCTGGCTCCCCTGCTGGGTCCCGCAGGAATAGCAGTAGCGGTCCTATTCATCGCCGTCGGGACGAACCTTTCCGCCCTCCAGCGGGTCATCTATCTCTACGGAAGACTTTCCTGACTTCACCCTCGTAGAGGCGGTATGTCCCGGCCGCGAACTCAGCGAGATCGGGGATGATCCGGAACAGCCCGTAGGCAATGGCCACCAGCAGGACCAGTGCCAGCAGCTCGGCGACCACGTTGTGGGCCCAGAAGAAGCTCTCGTACCCGTATTCACCGTTGCCGGCGATCCCGGGCAGGTAGGGGAACCACTGTTCGGTGTAGGCGATGATGACGGCGGTGTTCCGGAACAGGTTCAGGATATAGATGGTCGGGACGACGAGGAGGAAGGCAAGCACCTTCTGCCTCGTAGTCGTCGGGACTGCGGCGGCAACCCCGAGCATGATGGCAATGGCCTGGATGCCGGTGCAGGCCAGGATGATCTCCACCCGGAAGTTGTTCCGGATGATCATGTTCCAGGCGGTCAGCACCGCGTCGTAGCCGAGAGTGTGCACCAGCCAGAGGGTCTGGCCCACCACTACGGTGATGAGCCAGTCCCCGAGGGGGGTGAAGGCGAAAGGGGCATAGATGATTGAAGCGACGGCCGCTGCCCTCGAGAGCTGGAAGACACGCTTATCACCGGCGATCAGGTACTTGGCGGTGATGTAGAGAAAGGGGAGGGAGAGGACCGCCAGCGTCGGGTACAGGTAGTTATTCAAAGAGAGGTAGTAGGGTACCTCGGAGAAGAGGAAGAGCACCAGCCCCGTCCAGCCGAGGATAGCAAACCAGCCACGGTACCGTGAGGGGAAGAGGAAGGCGATGAAGAAGACGCACGAGGCAGCGACGAGGTACTCTTGCATTCCCAGTATAATGGTTGCCGTCCCGAAAAAGGATTCTGGTGCGGGCATCGGCCGGATGCCGGGCAGGACGGTATACAAGCCTTAATCAGGAATGTGGATGCACCTGTTTAGCGATGTTCTGTCCTGAGTGCAAGAGTTTGATGATATCCTCCGCCGGCCAGCTCAAGTGCCGGAAGTGCGGGTATATCCGGAATATTACGGATAAAGACCAGATGCAGATCAGGACCGTCCGCCAGGAGAAGGAGATCGTCATCGTCGAGGACGGAGAGCAGGTGAGGACCCTTCCCACCATCGCCATCCGGTGCCCGAAGTGCGAGAACAACCTTGCCTTCTGGTGGCTCCGGCAGCTCCGTGCGGCGGACGAGAGCGAGGTCCGGTTCTTCCGGTGCTGCAAATGCGGCCATACCTGGCGGCAGTACGACTGACCTGTTGGGGTTCCCGGTAATCTTTAACAGGATCGAAAAATCAGAAAAAAAGTAGTTTTCTTTCTCTCCTTATCTATCCGCAGCAACCCCCGCCGCCCGGGGCACCGGCACCCCCGCCACCGCCAAAGAAGAATCCTTCAGGCAACAGGCTGCGGTAGTCTTCCGTAAACATGGTGCCAAACTTGGTGGTCGCATTATCGAATCCGCAGGTCGGGCAGTAAGGCCCGGTCGACGGGATCTCCTTCCAGAGACTCTTCTCGTGGATATCAATCTGGATCATATCAGACTTTGGCATTCCTCCAGAGAACACGGCAAGATCAGGTTTGGCAAAGTGAGGCTCCAGCAGGGAATAGGAAGGACTGCTCATGAATCCCGATAATCTCGTGGATTCCCTCTCAAAATGCTTATCCTGAATACGACCCTCAAGCTGGTCGAACACACCCGCTGCCGCTGATCCAATCAGGGAAATGGAAAACAGACTGATGACCATCAATCTCAATAGGGTTGTGGGCTTCATTGTTACACCTTTTCACCAGTTCCTGATCAGGATAATGATGCATAAATCTATTCAAACGAAATTTCAGGTGTGAGGATGTCCGTCGGGAATCCCGGGATCTCATTTTATTCTCAGACAGTTCTTTTCGGTGATCCTGAGATCGAATAACTTACCCTTTTTTTCTCAATCTCTGCCGGGCAATGGGGATAGTCGGCGTAATAAAGAAGACTATCGATGTGAAGATGTACCCGACGACCGCTATGACCGGCAGGATAAATCCACAGATCAATGTCACGATGATGACGAAGATTCCGTATTTCTGCCGTCGCTGCAGGGCGTTCAGCTCGTCTTTTGATGACTCGTTGAGAAGGACATCGGGTGTCATGATCGCCGATCCCATGATCGCATACAGGGTGACCGAAGCAGCGAGAAGATCCAGGCCGTAGATCGTCACCGGAGTGCTGAGCCCTGCTCTCGCGAGTGCGTTCACGGCAAGCAACCAGGAAAAAAGATCCGGGCCAATGGTTACCGGCAGGACGGGAGGATTCGAGAGGTAAAATGCCATGAGTTTCGTTGTAAAGGGGAGAAGCGAGACGAAGAAGAGCATCAGGAGGGTCAGGCGGTACGAGTGCGGCGTTTCCTGTTTCATGAGCGAGGTTATCGAGGAATGCGATATCCAGACACTCCCGACGAAAGCGAAACTGACGATATACGCGAGGAAAACAGGCCATTGCTCGATGAGGGCCGGCATGAGATTTTCCGTGGCATCCGGTATGGCGAGATCGAGGACGAGCAGGGTGATGACTATCGCAAAGACTCCGTCCGCAAAGGCATCCAGGCGACCTTTCGGCAGAAAATCCATGGTTATACCCTTTTTTCTCTTCCTGGATTATTAAATTGCCACCTGTCACGCCGGTATCCCGGGAGAGCCCGGGACAGGTTTGTGCATACCGCTTCCAGGTATATAAAAAAAGGTCCCTCCCTCCGGCCCGCTTTCATCATGGGCTCAGAATTTCCGGCGTCCTTTCCCTGATTTGATACCTCTGCGGTCAGTTGCAACTGCAGGGCTCAGGACCATAGTCGCCCTGTTTCAGTGGTCCGGATGAGAGATGGGGCGGAGTCTCCCGCTGAAAAAAAATTAAATGACCGAAAAGACCCACGAGAGGAGTGCCAGGACAACGAAAATGATGATCAGCCATTTTCCGATGGTCCAGGCGACTCTACCGACAAAGCCGAGCAGCATCAGGATGATCGCGATGACGATAAAAATAATTCCGAGGGTCAGAAGCCAGTCTGCCATGGCTGTAGGATAAGAGCAGGGTGTATATGAAGGTATGTCCTGTGGGCGAAGAATGAAGGGTAACCCCCCGACCTCCCCCTGAAGAGGGTCTTTCCAGCACCGGATTGAGAGGAGAACTGCCAGACTCCCGGCGCTTGTCTTCAAGGAAAAAATTTTCACCGGCCCTTCATGCGGACCGGTGAGAAAGATTCAGGATCAGATTCTAAACGGAAAGGACCCGTGACCCCATCTGCAGCCCGTTCCCGGTATCATCAGAGAAGACCGAGGGTTTCCTTCCGTTCCAGCCCGGCATCATGGTCCCGGAATCGGGTATGACACGCGAATCATTGAAGAAAAATCCGGGTTTCGTTCTGTCCCCGTCAGGGATGACCTTGTTCCCGAAGGGCCAGGAGGAGCTGTCATTGAACGAGAACCGGGGCTTTGTGCCGTTCCAGCCCGGGAGG
>JAJRBS010000059.1 GCA_028679325.1 Methanoregulaceae archaeon
GGATTGAATCTCACATGACCAAATTCTACATGAAATGGCAGTTGAATCCACTGTTTACTCCTTCAAATCCGGAAGAGAGAGTGAAACTCTGGCTATCATTGCTGGAAATGACGAAAGCGGATTTAAAATCCGGTAGTATAACAGACTGGGGAGTCTGCAGCGACAGCAGTGAAGGGTACGCTTTTGCTGAAACCGATGAAAAAACAATGCATGCGTCGATACTCAAGTATATTCCCTATATCAGTTTCGACATCAAGCCGGTAATCGCCGTCGATCACGTCATCGCAAATATTAAACAGGCGGCAGCAGCGGCGAAAAAATGAGAAGGAACCATCTTTTTTATTCTTCGAAGCCTTAACGGGAAGATTTCCGGCTCTCTCACTATCTCTCACTTCTCTGACCTTTGAGGTCTGCCACGCTGACCTCAGGGTTGTGAAACCTCGCCCTCCCGGCAGTCTTCTTCCCGGCCTGGATAGCCTGGGTGGGACAGAGGTGAATACACCCGCAGCAGAGTTCGCAGCGGTGTTTCCAGACCGGTCTGCCGTTGACGAGGTCGATGTTTCGTGCCGGGCAGATATCCCTGCAGGTTCCGCATGATGTGCAGGCATCGCTGACGGTAAATGCCCGGTCTCTCTCGTGGACGCCGGCCGCAAAACGGGGATACATCAGGTGATGGATCAGCCCGCCGAAGGCGGAGAAAGGCATCTCTTTGTCACCCCTTTCGATCGATGCGACAATCATCTCCAGCCTCTTGTCTGCAGCGGCGAGGACCCGGTCCCGTTTGTTTCCGGTGGGCGATCCGTACAGAAGGATGTAATTTCCCGGCATCCTGACCGTGAAACCGGCATCAAGCCCTCGCCCGGGGCGCTTGGAAAGGATATCAGAGAGCTGCCGGAGGGTTGAGCCCCCACCGGATCCTCCGAGGGTCACAAGGGCAAAAGTGTATGTCGACCGGGAGAGGTCAAGCCGTCCGGCAAATTCGGCGACCATCACCGGCAGGCCTGAGAAGTAGACCGGACAGACGATCCCGACCCTGTCTGCTCCGGGAAGGATATCCTCTTCTGTGCCTTGCAGCGATGCTACCGGGACGAGTTCGGTGTCCCCCAGTCCTGCGGCGACCTTCTTTGCTCCTGCAAGGGAGTTCCCTGTGCCGGTGAAGTAGTAGATGACTGTCTTCATTCTCTCGTTATCCGGGTTTCATGTTGAGGGAGATGAAGATACTGCCACTGAGGAGCCGCAGGATTATCAATCGAAAAAGAACTAAGCACTCCCTCCTTCCGGGAGAAGATGACCAGCGGTTCCTGAAACATCTTATTCTTCTGCGTCGTATACTCAATGAATGAGTCCTGTCCGCTATGGGATCATCGCTGTCCTCATCCTGACCCTGGGCATCACGATCTTTACCTATTCGGCTCTCCCGGACATGATCCCCTCTCACTGGAATATGGCCGGTGAGGTAGATGGGTACCTGCCGAAGATCTGGGGAGTGCTGATCATCCCGGTGATGTCGGTCCTCCTGACCGGACTCTTCTTTCTGCTGCCCCGAATCGATCCGCTGAAAGAGAATTACCGGAAATTCAGATCCTACTACGATGGGTTCATCCTCGTTTTCCTGGTCTTTTTCTTCCTGATCCAGCTCCAGATCATCCTCTGGGGTCTCGGCTACCAGGTTAGCCCCAACCTCATCATTCCTCTCCTTGCAGGGGGTTTGTTCATCTACCTCGGATTCCTGATCGAACATGCAGAGCAGAACTGGTTCGTGGGGATACGGACCCCCTGGACCCTCTCCAGTAAGGAGGTCTGGAACAAGACCCACGCCCTGGGAGGAAAACTCTTCAAGATCGCCGGCATCATCGCCATGGCTGGTGTGTTCTTCGGGGACTACGCGCTCTGGTTCGTCCTGGTCCCGGTTCTTGCCGTCGCCATCTTCACCATGGTGTACTCATACGTCGAGTACCAGAGAGTGATGAAAGGCTCAGTCGCCGGGTGAGCGAAGGATATCCGGTTCCTGAAAGGTCATGGATCCCGGAAAATCTCCGGTCCGCATAAAATATTTTGGGATGGACCGGCGGTTTTGTCTTTATCCCCCGTCTTGCCGGAAATGATAACCTCCCCGGTCAGTATTCCAAATCCTTTTTCCTCCAGTCGCCGAAGGATTTTACAGAGAACCAGGAACGGGAAGAAGCCATGCAGGATAATCCAGCCGGGAAAATACCCTCCCTGTTCGGGATGCCACCGGAGAAGGGGAGGTGGGTGCTCGTTGCCGTTGGCCTGGTCATCAACCTCTGCCTTGGGGCGGTCTACTCCTGGAGTGTGTTCGTCGGACCGCTCACAGAGTATTTCTCCACGGATCTCGGCCAGGCTGTCACGGCAAACGATGTCCTCCTGCCCTACTCGGTCATCCTCGCCGTCTTCGCCGTCACCATGGCCCTGACCGGGCGGTACGTGGAGAGTCACGGGCCGCGGAGGATCACTATGATCGGGGGGATCCTGGCAGGCCTCGGCTGGCTGCTGGCATCGACGGCCTCATCCATATTTCTCCTCTCTCTCACCTTCGGGGTTATCGGAGGGATAGGTATCGGGATCGCCTACGGTGCAACCGTGGCTGTCGCTGCCCGATGGTTCCCTGACCGCCGGGGCCTCGCTGTCGGGCTGACGGTGTTCGGGGTCGGTTTCTCGGCCTTCATCACAGCCAACCTCGCCGGGTACTTCATTGACCTGTATGGCGTGATGAGCACCTTCCGTATCTTCGGGATCGGCATCATCATCGTCACCCTTCCGTTAGCCCTCCCTCTCGCTTTTCCTCCTGAAGGATGGAGACCTGCCGGCTGGAACCCCAAAAGCCCCGGTGAACACGCGGTGTGCGAATGCAACCGGAGGGAGATGGTCAGGACTTCCGCGTTCTATGGCCTCTGGATCTGCTACTTTATCGGGTGCATGGCCGGGCTGATGGCGGTCTCCATCTCGAAGCCGGTCGGGACCGAACTGCTGCAGATCGAGACCGGCCTTGCCACCTTCCTCGTCGGGTTCTTCGCCATCTTCAACGGCGGCGGGAGGCTTCTCTTCGGGGTTCTCACCGACCGGCTCGACCCCCGGAACACCGCCCTACTGACCTTTGCCCTGATAGCCCTCGCCTCCCTGGCCATGTGGCAGGTGCCGGTTACGGCTGTGTACATCATCACATTTGCAGTGCTCTGGTTATGTCTCGGCGGCTGGCTCGCCATTGCACCGACGGCCACGGCCAGCTACTTCGGGACCTGCGATTATCCCCGGTGCTACGGCTTGGTCTTCCTCGCGTTTGGTGCCGGTGCCATCGCCGGTCCGCAGCTCGCCGGGTTCATCAGGACCGAAACCGGGACCTACCTCGGGGTCTTTCCCTGGGCTTTCGCATTAGCTATCGTCGGATTTGTCGTCGCGTGGATCCTGATGAGGACACCGGATCAAAAGTGGTAGACCTCAACAAATCCTGGGATCATTTAAGGATCTTGGCCAGAAGAGGACTTTTCGGTGGAGGAAAAATACTAAGCAACTCCTGAAAGGGTCCTATCCGAAAGGTGTTTTAAAAAAAAATCCTCAACCCGTCTTTACTTCGAGTGCATTTTCCAGTTGGTCTTCCTTCCCGTCGCTGTTCGAAACGACTACTGTCCATTTACCAGCATCAAGATCAGCGGTCTTCACTTTTGTCGATATCTTGGTGGAGCTTGACGTAAGATCGTTGTAAATTGCCACTTTTGATCCCTGGGCGAGCCTTACTTCCTTGACCTGGTTCAGGTTCTCCCCATACAATGTGATCGTGCCCTCTTCGCCTTTTGTCATTGCATTCGGCACGATCTTCGTCAGGACGGGATCGGAACTGCCCTTTGTGCCTTCCACGGCCTTAGTTCCGAAGTAGAAGGCGGAGATCGCAGCGACAAGGGTACCTAAAATAGTGATCAGTTGTTGAGCGAGGTTTTCACTTGCTTCAGTATTACCGGTGACTAATCGCGTGACATTATAGCGCGTTTCATTGTTAAAGGTTCCCACAAGGCTCACAGCTACGACCTCCTCCTTTGGGTATGAATCGAGAATTTCCTGGGTTATATTTGTGGATTGGTAGGGCTTTCCTTGCCCCCACACATTTACCTGGTTGTACAGGAAAACCGAGCTCATCATGAAGAGAAGGATTAATGTCAGGGCGATAACTGCTCGAACGCTTCCTTCAGGCAACCCGAGTGTATTTTTTTTATCTGCCAGGCCGAATGACTTGAAAACCATTGCGAACAAACAGAGAGCGAGGATAAGGGAAATGACCCCCACAATGAGGAGTCCTGACAATAGGATTTCTGCCGTTTGTTTGGTATATGCATAAACGACTACCAAGATCATGGTACCAATTAAAAGCCCAACAATTATCGCCCACGGGGTGAGGTATATCTGTTTTTTTCCTTCAGTCATTTTCTCACACATGTATAGTTTTTATCCCGGTTAATTAATTTATCCGGAGATATTTTGGTAATGAAAAATCACCAAACCTTCCCGACAGGGTGTTCTTACCCCCCCCGTCACTTTTGCCATCCATCGTAAAGGTTAGACCATGAAGGTCATCATCCTCTACATGTCCTCTCGCTGGATGAATACCGAGAAGGTGGCCAAAGCGATGGCCGAGTTTTTGAACGCAACACTCCCGGAGGTCGACTAATGTTTTTCAGATGAATACCCCAGAATGACCTGATCTGGTTCCGGTCCAAAATCCACGAAGGCAAATCTCATCATAGTCTCCTCACCGGTGCCTCCCGACTCGAAGCTGGCCAAAGGGCACATCAGGATCCCTCCAAAGATGTAACCGGGAAGCTCTCCTTTCTAAGCCGGCGATAACTTCAATGGAAATGGTAGTTATTCCAGTATAATCATCTTGATAATCAACCGCTGTCAATGGGAGCTAAGTGTCTGAATAGTCCGACACAAAAAGAAGGTAGAGAGAACATGAAACGTAACAGCGTTCCAAGAATCGCCATCAGCATCGCACTGGTGCTGCTTTCAGTGGGTGGGTTTGCCATGGCAGCGACGACCACTACAGGCTCTATGTCAGACTCGGCCTCACTGGTCTGGACAACATCCACCGGAGGTGCAATCGATGGCGTGCTGGTGCCGGGCGAGCGCCAGTCAACCACCGTTTACGGAGAGAACACCCAGGCCTCGGGAGGGACGTCGTGGTATTCACGGTCGATGGACCTGAATACAGCGCCCAGGACCTTTGGCCAGTACAACGTTGATTCCTTCAAGATGTTCACCTTTGATGGAATCAGCCAGAACAGGACCGGGAAGGCATCGTCCGACGAGTTCATCGGTATCGATACCATGGGCAGGCCAAATTCATCGCCGGCAACCATCGATCCGTTTGTCAAGCCGGGAACATTCCCAGCCTACCACAACGAGGTCAATGCAGGAAGTGCTTTCGACCTTGAGCAGGGATCACTCATGACCCAGGCCAGGACCAGGACCATCACCCCGCGTGCCGATGTCCCGGTCACCCTGGATTATGTCGTGGGACTGCAGGGCCTGAATGATAAACCCGCGGTAGGGTCCGCCAGTGCCTTCATCGACGGCCACCTTGAAGAGGGCGGACAGGACACCTGCGGAAAAACCATGGACGTCGTCTTCTCGGACGAATCAACCGCCAGCGGGTTGATCTACCGGTTCGACAAGTCAATGCTCTACGAGTCGGGATCATCCGCCATCTCGGTGTTCTGAGAAAAATCAGCGAGTTTCTGTGAAACCGGGGAGTTCCCCGGGTTTCACTGTTTTTCAATTGGAGATTTTGTCCAGGACCTAATGGGCCATTTGTCCCGGTCTTCACCTACCCGATCATTCCCAGTGCCGCCGATAACTCGGCCAGAGCCGCCTTCTCGGGATCGCTGACCGCAACCCCGTGCTCCTTTGAGGCCTCGGCGACCTTCTGGGCAAGGGCAAGCAGCCATTTTTTATAAGACAAGGCCTCATCGGCAGGGACCTTGGAGAGGGCGGCCGCGGCGGCCTTGCAGGAAGCGATGACCTTGGTCCGGTATCCGGCCATGTCCTGTTTCCAGAGGTGCTGCTGCTCCTTGATCAGGTCTTTTAATTTCGGCTGGGCCTCGGCAATCACCAGACCAGCGAGGGCGCTCCCGCTCGCGGACGCCAGGGCCGGCGGGGCCTGCATCATGGTCTTTGTCTCGCTCCAGATCCCCATGACGTTCGGGTCCGCAGCGATGACCGCCATCGAGACTGCATACGGGAGGGAGACCAGGGTCGTCCACTCATCAGCGGTAAAATTTTCCTTCATAACCATACTGGCATCATCTGTCAGGAAAGGACATAATAATTATTTAAGGTATTATCTGCAATCGCTGACACCCGGCTCTTTGTCCGGCTCTGATGACTGTTTTTGTGATTTTTTCCGGCAAGGCGCCTCCCGTCATCTCTTCGGGAAAAAAAACGCCCTACTCCCCCAAATCCTAGTCCCTGTTCCCCCCACGCTTCTCCGGGAACCAGCGAAGCGAAAGGTTCACGGTGTGAGATCGCACCCGGTGCAGGCCAGGCACATGGTCTGCGACTCTCGTGCCGAGAGACCCTGTTTCCGGAGGATCTTCCGGGTCATCTCCGTCAGGTAGAGGAGACGCTCCGGGCTTGGCCGGACAGCCCCCTCAAGTTCCTTTATCCGGAGAGGCGGGATGGAGATGGGCCGGAGGACAGGAATCACCCCCATCTCTGCCAGGTACTCGACGCTCTGCCGGACACTTTCATCCGTCTCCCCGAGGCCAATAATGATATTGGTCGAAACATGGTTCTTTCCAAAAATTCCGACCGCCTCCCGCAGTGATTCGAGGATGAAGGCGAGGTCATGCCCCTTGCTCCCCTTGCATATCCGGTCGAATATTTCGGGGTCCATGGTCTCCACACTGTATTTCACCTCGGTGACCCCGGCAACCTTCAGTTTTTTCGATGAACCCGGGGCAGGATGAACTGCCACGCCGATGGGAACGTTGTACGGGGCAAGGGCTCTGACGATCCCGGCCACCCTGTCGATCTCATCGTCCGGTGATGAGGCGATTCCCGAGGTAAGAGAAATAACCGTCAGCGTCCCGTTCTTCTTCGCAGCTTCAACGATCGCGAGGATCTCCTCCTTGCTCTTGATCTTCCCCTCTGATTTGGGCACCGAGCAGAACTGGCAGTTATAGATACACCGCTCGCTGACGGTGATATAGACCTGGCCGGGACAGTGGGCGACCACCTCCTCGATAATTCCCTCGGCAATCTCACGGTCGTCCCGGGTGATAACCACGTGATGGTCCCTTCGCACCATCTTGAGGGGGGAGTCTCTGTTTACTTCGAGCCTGACCCGGAGACCGCCTGAGGAGAAGAAGACGGACTGGAGTCCCATCCCGGGTCCGGCTGTCGACGTCCGGAACCGGGGGAGAAGCGACGGTTCGACATCGACCGTTCCCAGGGAGAGCAGTTCTGCTTTCACCTTCTCGTCCATAACCGTCATGGTATAACGACCTCACCGGATACCGAACAGGGTTGCCGCGTTTCGAGAAAGAACCTGGTCAAGGACCTCAGGTATATAGGAGAACCGCTGGAATTCGGCAAGGCTCTGTGCCAGGGGCCGCACCGGGTAGGAGGATGCATAGAGGATCCGGTCACCGAGGAAATGGTTGGCGGCATCCACCCATTCCCGTGCACCGGGGAACCCGGGAATGAACTGGAAGAAGTCAGGGATCACCCAGAGATTTCCGAGCGGGGCATTGGCGATCATGACCCCGATCATCTCCTGCGTGTAGGGGAATGCCCCATGCACGACAACGATGGGGAGGGTAGGAAAGGCATTGGCAACCCGCTGGATACGCCAGGGTTCGGCATAGGAGATGTCCGGCCCCTGCATCAGGCTGCAGGTGAGGTAGAGCACCCCGCCAAGCTCTGCACATCTCCGGTAGAGGGGTTCATTTACCGGGTCATCCACGTAGCGTGCCGGGACCCACCAGCCAGGGTCGACAGCAATCCCGGAAAAATGCATCTCTCCAAGAGTTCTCTCGATCTCCCGGATTCCTGCATCGGTGTCAGCCCCATTGATGCCGGCGAGGGCAACCGGGAACCGGTCCGGATACCGGTCGCGAAGTTCGGCAATGTCATCGTTGTCGATAACCCGGTGCCCTGCCTGTCTTCCGACGAGAATGCCCTTCTCTATCCCGGCGCTGTCCATCTCCGCGATGAAGAGCTCAAAAGATTTCTTGGCCATGGAGGGAGTACGCTCGTACCCACTTACCAGCGGACTGTGTTTGACCGCTGGCCGAGCTCCCGGCTCTGGCGCCAGCACCTGGGTCAGGCTCTTGAACGGGGGTCTCACCCGTGCATCGATGATCATGGTTCTCTGCTCCCGGCCTATCAGCCTCTTCTCTCTCTCACCTGCCGGTTCATAACCTCATTCCTTTCGGCATGCAGGGATATCCCGAGGAAAACTGCCACTTTAGATTCGGCGTCGAATCCCACACGAGATGAGAGGTCTCACCTGCTACTGCCTCCAACGGTAGATATACACAGGGTCTTTATACTCCAGCGTCCACCCTCTGTCCATGACATCCGGAACTTTCAGGTATGACCTGCTGACCATCATTCTCCTGTTCCTGATCCTCATCACCATCTTTGTCGTCTATTTCCCGCTCGCCGCTGCCATCATCGTCGGCCTGACCCTTGCCATCGTATTGCAACCGCTTAATAAGAGGCTCGAAACGCGGCTCTCCCCCGCGAAATCGGCAGCACTGGTCACAATCCTGGTGGTCGTGGTGATCGCCCTTGGCCTCTCGTTTATGACTCTTCTCCTGATCAACGGGAGCGGATTCATCTTCTCCATGATCAAGGACATAACCGAATGGCTGGCCACACTTGGCCCCAACCAGATCATCTCCGGGGCGATCGTGGCCGACACCGTCGCCAACGTTGTCGCCTTCCTCCGGGCAGCAATCATCCCTCTCTTCACCTCCCTTCCGATCATCCTTTTCCAGGGCTTCATCATGTTCCTCTCCGTGTATCTGTTCCTGCTGAAAGGACCGAAAATTTCGAGCCAGATCATGAACGCCCTCCCGGGACGATTGACCGAATCGGTACAAAAGATCTCAGGGCTGGTGGTCAACACAATGTACGCGATCTATATCGTCAGCGTCGAGGTGGCCCTTCTCTCCTTCATCATTGCCCTCCCTATCTACTACCTGCTCGGTTATCCGGCCTACGTATCCCTCGCGATCATGTCGGGGATCGCCATGTTCATTCCCATTATCGGAGCCCTGGTGGTCATGGTATTCCTCATTCTCTATAACCTCGCCACAGGAAACATCCCCGGATTGCTCATCGCACTGTTCATTATCTATCCCCTGGTCTTCTGGATCCCGGGATCCCTTGTTCGTTCACGACTGATGGGAAAACGGACCAGTATCCATCCGGTCCTGATGATGATCGGGATCATCGGCGGGATCTCGGTCATGGGAATCATCGGGCTCATTCTCGGCCCGCTCTTCATCGCCATGCTCGTCTCCTCCTACCAGATCCTGATCGACCAGATGGCCATGGCAAAGAGTCAGGAGAGTGAACCGGTCCTTCAGTAATTTTTTGAAAAAGAGACCTTCCACTCTCTTGCATCAAGTTCCAGATGAAGCCCCCGGGAAGTTTCAGGACCCCCACCGTGAGGCGATCTTCAGAACGGTAGCCCAGCTCCGTGTCGTGATATCTTTCCCGAACTCTGCCTCGAGGTCCCGCATCAGCGTCGGGGTTCTCGTTGAGGAGAGGTCGACCACGGAGAAGACAACGGTGTCGAGGATGGCGATAATGGTGTATCCTGTCCCTTTTCCGGGAACTTCCTGCCGGGTGGCAGGGGTGGTTTTCAGGAATGTGGCGTAGAGTTTCATCGTCGGTGAAACCTTCACCTGACCGAAGGGATCCCGGGAAATCAGGTCACTGATCTCCCCCAGGGTCCGGATAATGGCGATGGTAGCGATCCCGGTCTCGGAAAGGAGGGCCTTTTCTATTCGTTCTTCAAGCGACGTCCTGTCTGCGGGACCGTTCTCAAAGAGGACGTTGCCGCTTGCGATGACCGTCTGAACTCTCTGGAAGCCGAGACCCTCAAAGATCCTCCGGAGATTGTCCATCTTCTGGGCCGGGTTCTGCCCGCTGTTGATGCCGCGGAGGAAGGCCACGTACGAGGTCATGTCATCCCTCGTTCTGGTCCCTGAGACTGAAGAATGTTTTCCTGTGTTACCTGGCCTCTCTCTCCCTTCTCGGCTGGGATTTCCCGGGTGCTGTTGGGTTTTTCCGAAGAAACAAATAAGATGGAGAGGGCATCGAATGATGAAGGAAGAAAAGATGAGTTTTGTCAAGGTTGCCTCAATACATGACGTGGAGCCGGGTGCCATGAAAGCTGTCACCGCAGATTCAACGGAAATCCTGCTGGTCAATCTAGCCGGCACCTACTTTGCCATCGGCAATATCTGCCGGCACATGGGATGCAGGATCTCCATGGGAACCCTTTCCGGAGATGTCGTTACCTGTCCCTGTCATGGTTCGCAGTATAATGTCAAGACAGGAACAATTGTCCGGGGTCCCACGATTGAACCCGAACCTCCCTACGAAGTCAGGCTTGAAGATGACCAGATCCTGGTCAGGATCTGAACTAAAAACAACACAGGATGGCGGTACTCCTCCCCGCTGGATTCAGGACTGAAGGCCTGGTGTTTTCCAGGGAAATGTATATTGCCGCCCTTATTGTAGTAGGGGTGGTGACGACCTGATGCCGACTATTGTCCATTTTGACATCGCGACAGAAGATCCCGCGAGAGGGAAGAAGTTCTACAGCGAGCTCTTCGGATGGAATTTCCAGTCCTTCCCCGAGATGCAGTACGACCTCATAACCACCACGAACCTGGACGGGACTCCCGGGGTCGGCGGGGGAATGGGAAAGCGGATGGACCCTTCCCAGCGTATAACGAATTACTTCGGCGTAAAATCCATCGAGGCTGCCATGAAGAAGGTTGAGAAGCTCGGAGGGAAACTGGTATCGCCGAAGATGCCGGTGCCCGGGATGGGGTATCTCGCCAACTGCGTTGATACCGAGGGCAATATATTCGGGCTCTGGGAAGAGGACGCGAAAGCAAAGTGAGAGGCCGGGCCTCTTGCCGGCAAACTCTTTTTTTCCTGGTTACCCTGTTCTACATTTTTCCGGAACAATTTCGACACCTGCACCAACATTCATATATTTCCTCACCCCCGGTAGACAGGGAACATGCAGATCACCACGACACTGGCCGTGAAGGACCGGGATGAGTGGCGTGACTGGCTTTCGAAGAACCACGACAGGGAAACAGAGATCTGGCTGATCTTCTCCCGGAAGGGAACAGGGAACCAGACCATCGCTTATCCGGACGCACTCGACGAGGCTCTCTCCTTCGGCTGGATCGACAGCAGCCAGAAGAAGCTGGATAACGAACGCTACGCCCTCCGGTTCACGCCAAGAAGGCCCGGCTCGGGCTGGTCGGAACGCAATCTCGAACGGGCAGAGAGGCTGATTGCCGAAAAAAAGATGACAGGACCAGGGTTTGAGAAATTACCAGAGGAGATCAGGAGAAAAGGGAGAGGATCCGACAATCTCCCGGTCCCAGCTTGGGGTGATCCGATGAAAGACAAGAAACGGTGCGCCTGGACCGGGGGGAATCCCTTGATGATCCGCTACCATGATGAAGAATGGGGAGTGCC
>JAJRBS010000086.1 GCA_028679325.1 Methanoregulaceae archaeon
TATATTTTATACAAGTGGCTTTCGTCCTCAAAACTCGTGAAAGTGGACAGCAGGTTTGTCCTGGCCACCCTCCCTTTCGTGGTGCTCGGAGGGCTGCTGCGGGTTGTCGAGGACACTGGCCTGATCACCTCCGGATGGCACGTCCTCCTGGTCACCCCCCTCATCTACTTCGTGCTGTTCTTCTTCACGGTGACGGCCCTCATCGTCTCGGCACAGGCCCAGAAGGCAGGAATGATCAGGGACTATGCCACCTCCTACGCCGGTGCAGGTGTCGTGGCCTGCCTGCTGGCTGCCGGTCTCCTGATCTGGTTCGGGATCACGGAAAGTGTCATCGACCCTGTGGTCTTCCTGGTCATCATGGGCCTTGCCATACTGACGAGCGCCGCCGACTATGCTGCCATGCGCTACCTGCTCAGTTGGAGTTATGCCGCCGACCCGCTCTACCTGGCCCTGATCTTCGGCCAGATGCTTGACGCCAGCGCCACGAGCTATGGAATCGACCTCCACCCCCTCGATTACATGGAGGTCCACGTCGTCGGGTCAAACCTGATCGAACTCACCGGGACGGCCTTTGTCATGTTCCCGCTGAAACTGGCAGTGCTCTTCCCCGGCATCTGGCTCCTGCAGCGCTACCGGGAAGAAGCCCCCCCGGCCCTGTGGCACCTGATCCTGCTGGCCATGATCACTGTCGGGCTGGCACCCGGGATCCGGGACATGGTGCGGATGATCCTCTATGTCTGAGTTCCCGCGCTATGCCCTCCTGACCATCGCCCTCCTGGCCTTTTCTTTGCTGGCAGGAGTGGCGGTGACCATTACCAATCCTGAAGCCGGCCAGCAGATACTCGACATGCTCAAGGAGGCCCTCCTCGGCAACGTGATCGACAGCACACCGGCGGAGCTGGCCGTCATGCTCTTCATCAATAACCTCCAGGCCTGCACCCTCATGTTCCTCGGCGGTGCGACTCTCGGCCTGCTGACGGTCTTCATCATCATGACGAACGGCGTGGTGATCGGGTCGGTCATGGAGTTCGTCCGCCAGCAGCAGGGCGGGCTGTACGTGGCCGCCGCGCTCGTCCCGCACGGGATCTTCGAGATCCCGGCCTTCATCGTCTCCGGGACCCTCGGTCTTCTCCTGGCCCGGTCCCTCTGGATCGAGGTGAACGGAAACGGTGATGCAGCGGCAGAGGCTCTCGGTCTCGGAAGGACCTTCCTCTTCGTGGTGATCCCCCTGGTTGCCGTCGCAGCGGTGACAGAGGCTTTTATTACGCCGGAAATCATAAATCTGGTAGCTTGAGGTTTTTTTGATGGAAGAGGAGCAGGGTGCCCTTCCCGGGAAGAGTGATTTTTCCGCCTGGTACAACGAACTTCTCTGGCGGGCCGAGATCATGGATGTCCGGTACCCGGTGAAAGGCCTGTACGTCTGGTACCCGTTCGGGTTTTCGCTCCGCCGGAATGTCTATGATATTCTCCGGAAATTGCTCGACCGCGACCACCAGGAGGCGCTCTTTCCCCTCCTTATCCCGGAGACGGAGTTTGCCAAGGAAGGGGAGCACATCAAGGGCTTCGAGGACGAGGTCTACTGGGTCACGCACGGCGGGATGACTCCTCTCGATGTGCGTCTCGCGCTCCGTCCGACGAGCGAGTGTGCCATCTACCCCATGTACCACCTCTGGGTCCGGTCCCATGCCGATCTACCGCTCCGGCTCTACCAGGTTGTGAACAGCTTCCGGTACGAGACCAAGCACACCCGGCCCCTCATCCGTCTCCGGGAGATCACCTCGTTCTCGGAGGCACACACTGTGCATGTGAGCTGGGATGACGCCGAACGGCAGGTGGAGGAGGCCCTGGCCCTGTACAAGGAGTTCTATGCCACGCTCTGCGTCCCGGTGATTATTTCAAAGAGGCCGGACTGGGACAAGTTCCCGGGAGCCGACTACACCATCGCCGTCGACACCATCATGCCTGACGGGAAGACCCTGCAGATCGGGACCGCCCATCACCTGGGCGACCACTTCTCGCGGACCTTCTCCATCATGTACGAGGACATCAACGGGGAGCAGCGCTACGCCCAGCAGACCTGCTACGGCATCTCCGAGCGCTGTATCGCGGCGCTCATCTCGACGCATGGGGATGACAAGGGGCTGGTCCTGCCTCCGGCGGTTGCTCCGGTGCAAGTTGTCGTGGTGCCGATCACTATCGGGAAACGGAAGGAGGAGGTCGTTGCAGCAGCGGAGGAGATTGTTCAGT
This sequence comes from Methanoregulaceae archaeon, assembly GCA_028679325.1. GTDB lineage: Archaea > Halobacteriota > Methanomicrobia > Methanomicrobiales > Methanospirillaceae > UBA9949. Next base: position 2,248 of record JAJRBS010000086.1, read on the forward strand.
TGCTCTCTGCCGCCGGGGTCAGGACGAAGATCGATGTCCGGGACCTGCGGCCGGGAGCCAAGTACTACTACTGGGAGATGCGGGGAGTCCCGCTCCGGCTGGAGGTCGGCCCTCGCGACCTCGATGCCGGCCAGGTGACGGCCGTGACCAGGCACGGGGAGAAGAGCGCTATTACGAGGGAATCTCTCCTGGAAGGGGTGACCGACACTCTCATCCGGTTCACTGCCTCGCTGATGCAAAAGGCCGAGGAGAATGTCCGGGGCCGTCTCCGCATCGTGGCCGACAT
>JAJRBS010000099.1 GCA_028679325.1 Methanoregulaceae archaeon
CTCAGTTCAGGGTCGACATCTTTGCAGCACTGACAAATCTTATTGGCTCATGCGAACCATTGATACTCTCCGAAGTGCTTGACGAACTCAGGGGGCTCTCGGCCTCCAGAGGTAAGGCCGGCAGCGCTGCGCGGGCAGCTCTCAGTCTGGCCGAAAAATGCAGGATCATAGAGAGCAGAAACCAGGAAGGATCTGTAGACGAGAAGATCCTATATTATGCAAGCACGCATGGTTGCATGGTATTTACCAATGACCGGGGGCTCAGACAGGCATTGCTTGCAAAGGGGATTCCGGTTATTTCACTCTCAGGAAAACAGAGGCTGGATATTTACAAGAAATAGGTGAGTCATGTATTACCGGATAAGACTGGCAGACAAGGTGAGAGTACCTCCCCACCGTCTTGGAGAGGACCTTCGTACCGTCATCCTCGATGTGCTCCAGGAGCAGCTCGAAGGAAGCATAGACAAGGAGATCGGCATATTCATGGCCGTAACCAAAGTCCTTGATGTCGGAGAAGGAGAGATTGTCCCCGGAGACGGTGCGGTATACTATGACGTTGAATTCGAGGCCCTGGTCCTCCGCCTGGCCCTCCAGGAAGTCGTGGAAGGGCTGGTTGTCGAGACCACCAGTTTCGGAGCCTTCGTGAGCCTGGGCCCGATAGACGCCATGCTTCACGTGTCCCAGATCTCCGACGAATATATTAACTTTGACGAAAAAAATGCCCGGCTGATCTGCCAGGAATCAAAGCGGTTTATTGCTGTCGGGGAGCCGGTTCGGGCAAGGGTTGTAACACTGTCGCTGAATGAACGTGAGCCGCGTGACAGCAAGATCGGTCTGACCATGCGCCAGTCGGGTCTCGGAACCGCCCGGTGGCTGGAAGAAGACCTCGCGAAAGAGAAAGAGAAAGAGAAAGGTGGCGAACGTGGCGGCCGCTAGGAAGAAACTGGTCCATGTTTGCCGGGATTGTCACCGGGTAGTTGAGGGGGAGAGCTGTTCGGTGTGCGGCAGTTCCAACCTTTCGACAGACTGGACAGGCTATCTGGTGATCATCGATCCCCAGCATTCTGATGTGGCGAAAAAGATGAACATCTCTCTCCCGGGCAGGTATGCTCTCAAGGTCCGATGAATGCTCCGGCTGCCCGAGGATAAGCGTCTTCATTTTAAAGCTCCCTTCGGAGTTTTGTATCCCGACATCAGGAGCATTCTTCACAACCTTGCGGGGAAAACCATATACACCGTCGGAGATGTGGTCACATTCAATCTCGTCCAGTCGGGTATCGTTCCCGCGATTGCCATAATAGACGGCCAATCCATGCGCGAACCATTCATTGGCCCCCCCGGAGATTTCCAGAGATGTTACCGTGCAAGAAATCCTTCCGGGACACTCACGAGCGAACTCCTCGAAGTCATACAGAAGGCGATTGAAGTTCCCGATACTCTGATCTTTGTGGAAGGAGAAGAGGATCTAGCCGTTATACCCCTTGTTCTTGCAGCCCCTCTGGGGACTATCATTCTCTACGGCCAGCCTGGTGAAGGGGTGGTCTTCTGCGACGTTACACCGATAGCCAAGCAGAAAGCCAGGGAGATGCTCTCTCATTTCGTCGAAGTTGTAGACTGAGGTCACAAAAACAGCGGGTGTACGAGGGTATAAATAATTCAGACACGAATAATAAGAGGATATTGATGGATTTTGAGGTTTCCAGGGATACAAGGAACGAACTCCTATCAAGGAGGGAGGTCGATTTCTCACTCCGTTTTGAGGGGCCGACCCCTTCACGCAAGCAGATCATCGGCAAACTGGCCGCGACACTGAATGTCAAGGAGAATCTCCTGGTGCTTGATTCCCTGAAGACCAGTTTCGGCGTGACGCAACTTACCGGAAAGGCACGGATCTATGACAGTGAGGAGCAGAAGGCAAAGACCGAGCGTGCTTTCCTGATGACCCGGGGCATGCCGAAGGTAAAGGAGGAGGGTTCCTGATGGCGGCAAAGAAGAAAGCGAGTACATCGGTTCGCCGTTCGTCAGCGTACAAGATTGAATCCGGTAAGGCAGTGCTTGCCCGGAAGGTCTGCCCGCGATGTGGGCCCGGGGTGGTCATGGCAGACCATAAAGATCGCACCGCCTGCGGCAAGTGTGGATATACCGAGTTTAAGAAATAATTCGAATGCCTGGCCGTGGGCAGATTCTCGGGATTGAAGGAACAGCCTGGAACCTCAGTGCTGCTGTTTTTGGGGAAGATCTGGTCTCCCTGTACGGAAAACCCTACAGTCCCGCCCACGGAGGAATTCACCCCCGTGAAGCTGCCCAGCACCATGCAGCGGAAATGAGATCAGTAGTCTCCCGGGTTCTCGTCTCTCCCCAAGATATCTCAGGAGTGGCATTTTCTCAGGGACCGGGCCTTGGTCCCTGCCTGCGGACAGTTGCTACAGCAGCCCGTTCTCTGTCGCTGGCTCTCGGGGTACCGCTGGTTGGTGTCAACCACTGCGTGGCCCACGTGGAGATCGGGCGGTTTGCAACAGGCTGCGATGACCCGATTGTCCTGTATGCGAGCGGTGCGAACACCCAGGTCATCGGGTACCTTAACCAGAGATATCGCATTTTTGGCGAGACTCTTGATATTGGCATCGGAAATGCTCTTGATAAGTTTGCACGGGCGAAGGGTCTCCCTCACCCCGGGGGCCCTGCTATAGAAAAACTGGCCTGGAAGGGGAGCTATATCGATCTGCCGTATACCGTTAAGGGAATGGACCTCGCGTTTTCAGGCCTGGTCAGCGCGGCAAAAGATTGTGCGGCACCCATCGAGGATGTCTGTTACAGTCTGCAGGAAACGGCCTTTGCCATGTGCGTTGAGGTGACCGAACGTGCTCTTGCGCATACAGGAAAAGATGAGGTGCTCCTGGTCGGGGGCGTGGGAGCGAACCGTCGTCTTCAGACCATGCTCTCGCAGATGTCCGAGGACCGTGGAGCAAGACTTTTTGTTCCTGATACGCGTTATCTCGGGGATAATGGTGCCATGATTGCATATACAGGAAAAATTATGCTCGAGAGTGGTTATGCGATGAAGGCCGAGGAGTCTCAGGTCAACCCGACATACCGATCCGACCAGGTACGAGTCACCTGGCGGAATGATCATCCGGAAAAAAAACTCCGTACGGTATCTCTCAATGACATGACCAGCGCAAGAGGGGCAGAAGCGTTCGTGACCCTGGGTCCGGAAGTCGTGGAAAAGAGACGGGTAAGTAAACGCTATCGTCGTCCCGAACTCGATGTCCGTCTGATTGCTGAACGGACCCGTGCCGAAGCCCGCCTTATTTCGGTGGCACGAAGGCAGGGTGTACCGACTCCCCTTATCAGCGATGTGACCTCTGATACCATAACCATGGAACGCATAGCAGGGACACTCCTGAAAGATGACCTGACAGGAGATCATCTCGAGGAGGCGGGAAAGGTAGTCGGTCTTCTTCATGAATCGGGGATCATCCATGGGGATCTGACCACCAGTAATATGGTCATCAGGAACGGGCGATGTGTTCTCATCGACTTCGGCCTTGCTTCTGTTACTTCGGAGATGGAAGCACGCGGTGTTGATCTCCACGTCCTCTTCCAGACTTTGGAGAGCACCACGGACAATTTCACGGACCTTATTGAAGCATTCTCACGAGGTTATCAGGGTGTGTTTTCTCAGGCGGGGGAAGTCCTGGTTCGTGAAAAAGAGATCGAGGGGAGGGGGCGATACCTGTGAAGATAGTTGTCGTGACAAGGAACAGGAACAAAGCATCAGAAATTGCAGCTTTTTTCGGAAAGCAGGCTGAGATTGAACACGTCACCATGGATCTACCCGAGATCCGGCATGAAGATGTGGGAGAAATTGCCCAGAAGAAAGCTGAGTATGCCTACAATCTCATCGGAAGGGCACTTATCGTCGATGACACGGCCTTTTCAATAGAGGGACTCGGTGGTTTTCCGGGTACCTGTGCAGCCTACGTCCACGAGACTATCGGAAATCGCGGGATTCTCAGGCTCATGGAGGGTGTCACCAATCGCAGGGCGTATTTTGAAACGGCGATTGCCCTGGCAACAGATACAGGAATTCAGGTATTCCGTGGGCGAATCGAAGGGATGATCGTACCCCCAAGAGGATCTACCGGATTTGGATACGATCCAATCTTTGAGACCGGAGGCCGAACCCTGGCCGAGCTCAGCCTGGCCGAGAAGACCCGCATTTCCCACCGTTCCCTGGCTCTCGCGGAATTGAAAAAGTGGATGCTCGGTCAGGACAAAACCGTTAAATGGTGATACGACCTTTTATACAAGACAAGTTCCGTGGTGTCTGAAGAATGGCGAGATTTCCTGAAGCCGAAGCAAGACTTTTAAATGTCAAGATATGCATGCGCTGCAATGCGCGAAATGCCATACGCGCGACCAGCTGCAGAAAATGCGGATACAAGAATCTCCGCCCGAAGAATAAAGAGAAGAAAGCCTGATTTTTCAGGCGCTGTAGAAAGTCACCCTTTTTCCTTTCTGGCTGTACTCTCCTTTGAACGTCTCGATGTTCCGCTTGTAGCCGAGCCGGTCGATAAAACCAAGTTCCTTCAAACGATTCCTGACCCGCATAACGTCCAGTTCGTCACGCCAGTCTGCGGTGTAGACGTAGATGACCTTTGTATTGTCCCGGGAGTCGGGGTTGGGTTTCGCCGTGCTGACTTTAGCGGAGATCCCCAACTCGCTTGCAGACGTGGCATTGCGGACGAGAATCCAGGCCTCATCGACTTTTTCGGGAGGAAGGAAGATAAGCCATTTTCCCGCAAGCTCATCCTCGATGGCTTCGGGTTTCACCTCCGGGGCGTCCTGGACTATCCAGTACATTTTTGTGGTTCTGCCCGGTATCACTCCCTCTCCTTCGAGGATGGAAAGGTAGATCGCCCCCGGAGATCCAAAGGCGTTGATCAGGGCCTGTCCTAGGTCGGGATACTCCTTTGAGAATTTTCCGAAGGCCGAGAGGAATTTCGCTTCGAAATCTGTTCCTTTCTCAACAAGATCAAAAAGGGGAGGGCCCTCTACACGGAGTTCGGCATTCAGCATTACTTCGAAGAGTCCATAGGCGATGTCGCCAAGATCTCCGGGATCAAGCTCCTCCATATGATATGAAATTCTTCTTCAAAAGAGAAAATAATGCTTCTCTTTCCATCAGCGACAGAGTTCCCGGATTACCAGGGAAGCGGCATGTTCTCCTGAAAGGAGCATACCCCCGAAGACAGGGCCCATACGGTGCTCACCTGCGATGGCATTTGCGGACATCCCTGCCGCAATAAGCCCCGGAAAGATCTCCCGGGTGTGGCTGATGATATTGGATTCCGCGACATGTGCCCACATGAAACTTTCACCCTTGACCCTCACAGCATTGGACTTCTTCTCAACCAGGCGGGCGACCACGGCATCATGACCGGTCGAATCGATCGCATAACGGCAGGCGACGGTCAGGGGATCAACGTGGAGGCCAGCCATACTGACCGGACTCCAGTTAATGACCAGTCCCGCAAGCCTGCCGTCCTCCCGCACCATCACGTCCTCAACTGAGATAAGGGTAAAGAACTCGACACCGGCGTCACAGGCTGCAGCAGTCAGTTTCGCAACCGCCTCCACTGAACTTGCGACATAATACCCATCCTTGTAGGGAGAAGACCGGATGCCAAAACGATCCAGGAGCCGGAGCGCTTCTTCCTGGACCACGATGCGGGGGAACATCATCCCGCCTCCCCACATCCCTCCCCCCACAGAGAGCTTCTTCTCGATAACGGCCACCTTCAGTCCTTTCTCAGCGATGAACGTGGCCGCTGCGAGTCCTGCGGGCCCTCCACCTACGACGGCGACATCCATGTCGGTATAGGCGATGAGAGTCTCCATCTGGCTGGCAAGGATGGCTTCAGTGATCACCCTTTCGTCAAGCTCCATACGATTTACTCAGTGACCTATTTCTTCCCTCTTCCTATTAAGAGAGAGCCTGTAACGGACTTCATCCCGTGCGTGAACATGTGGGGATGCGCTTCTTCTCTTGAGAAAATCCTGAATTCCATCGCTTATTTCTGATTCCGACGATGAATAAACGGTGAAGGTGAGAATGTTTATCAGCTTATCGCGATGTACATTCCTTTCATGAAACCATGGAAGCGTGACTGGGGCCTGACGGGCAGGATCTGGTTGACGATGTTTCTTCTGTTCCTGGTCTATCTTGCCTTCATCGCGATACTATCCATCCTTGGCCTCCCCCTGCCATTCCTCGTTATCCTGGTTGGCGTCATGGCCTTTGTCCAGTATTACTTCTCGGACCGGCTGGTTCTCATGACCACCAGAGCACGGGTGCTTCAACCGGAAGAATATCCGGAACTTCACAGCATGGTGGAGAAGTGTGCCGGTGAAGCAGGCATCCCTAAACCCCGTGTGGCCATTATGCAGTCACCGGTCCCGAACGCCTTTGCGACAGGCAGAAGCCCGAGCCATGCCGTGGTTGCGGTTACAGATTCAATTATGAGGCTCCTCTCCCCCCGGGAGCTCGAAGCGGTCATCGCCCATGAGATCTCTCATGTCAGGAACAGGGACGTCCTGGCCCTTACTATAGCGAGCTTCATGGCGATGGTCGCTGCCATAGTCATGCAGAATTTCCTGTTCGCATCACTGTTCGGCCGCCGGGACAGTGGGAACTCATGGATCATCGCCGGAATAGTGGCCGTCGTGGTCTACTTTGTTGCCCAGATCCTCATCATGGCTTTATCGCGATACCGGGAATATGCGGCAGACCGCGGAAGTGCATACATTACAGGATCACCACGCGATCTCAGTTCAGCCCTGATGAAGATAAGCGGCAGGATGGATGCAGTCCCCCCCCAATACAAAGAAGCCGTGGAAACAGCCAATGCGTTCTTTATCCTTCCTGCTCTCTCGGGGAGGGCTTTCCTCGAGCTCTTCTCGACCCATCCGCCTCTGGAAAAGAGGATTGCCGCACTTGAACAGGTCGAACTTGAATTGAAGGGTCTTGCATAGAAGTACACTTTTTTTCACAGGTCTTCGATATTCATATCTCTCTTTCCAAGCCAGCATGCGTCAGTGCGGGCTCATTTCAGGATTTAAACAAAAGTAATAAGATGGCTTATTCACAAGAATAAGAAGCACTGCATCGATGGTCTAGTGGTATGACTTAGGCCTTCCAAGCCTATAGCCCGGGTTCAATTCCCGGTCGATGCATTCCGGGCCCGTGGTCTAGCTGGTTATGACGTCGCCTTCACACGGCGGAGGTCAGGAGTTCGAATCTCCTCGAGCCCATTACGGTTTTGATCGGGAAAATCCCGAAAAATGCCATCCGGGGATGCATCCTGAAAGCCGCTTTTCCCTTTCTTAAGACCAAACCTGATCAATTCAATACTATGATACCCGCATAATCCATCGCGGAGCGATGGCATGGGTCGGACAAAATTCCCTGCACTGGAAGCATCCGATGCACAGATGCATGCGGGCTGGTTGAGCCTTACGTTGAACGATCTCGAATACGCCCATCGAACAGAGATCTATGCACGTCCCGCATCCGTTGCAAAAAATGTGGTCCACAAAGACCTCCATGAGGATGGTTGGTGACGGCCCGATCTCCACATCAATCCCCTCGTTTTTACGTCTCCGTTTTCCTTGTTATACCAGTATAAATTTGTGGCTTTTATACATATGTGGATGAGCTTTCTGACCCGCCCCACTAACTCAGGTAGATTTCCTTCCGAATCTCGCCACCATTTTCCGGAATTCCGGTTCAAGAAAGGTATCAGCCCATTCATTGGCACTCTTCCTCTTCAGGTAGTAAGTCCCGAGGAATGCAACGATTAAACCCCCGGCGAGATCGGTGATCAGGTCAATCATGGTGTCCGAGTTACTATGCTGGAGTGGTTTTGTGAGGTAGGCCCCAAAGAAGGTGTCGAAGGTGAACTCCCAGATCTCCCAGATTGCTCCGAAGGCCAGGGTGAAGATAACGATGAAGAAAAATATCTGCCACCTTTCCATGTGAAGACAGGAGCTGACCCGCATAATAATGAGTACGGCCAGAAAGCCCAGAAGAGCAATGGTGACAGAAGCAACGAGATGGGCAATTTTGTCATAGACAGGATAGTACTCAAGATACCATTGGAAGGAGTATCCTCCGATATGGAGAAAGAGGGTGAGGGCAATCAGGAACGTTACTTCCCAAGGCACGACGATATGGAGCTTCCGGTGAACAAGGGTAGGAATAAATGAGAGGCCGGCTGCTAGAAATCCGAAGAAAGCGCCGCTATAGTACCCGATCGAGAGGGCATACACTGAAGAGATGAGTATGAAAGCCTGGATGATATAGGTGAGATAATAAAAACTGAACTTCACGGCGTCCTCAGGTTATGCGGTTAGGGTAATAAAAGAAATCCTGAAATTATTCAATGGATCGCTTGATAGCCAGCGATAAGCCATGTAAGAACCTTTTTTCCATTTTCAGGAATTTAAAGCCACTTGGTTATCAGCGGACCGGGAACTTCGTGGGAATTACCAGTTAAGTATAAATAGAGAAAAATTTTGAAGCTTATCCATGACAACAACGTTCGTTGACAAAGTCAAAGGATTCCTGTTATCGCCCGCAGAATCATTCAAGGCGAGCAGGGCTGATTCACCGGGATCGGCGTACCGATACTACGTGATGCTTCTGATCATATTCTCGGTCCTTTATGCCGTCGTTACGACTGCCATCGGGGCTGCCGCATTCACTTCGATGCTCGATCAACTGGCGGCGGGGGGCATCTTTGGCGCTGCGCTTGCAGAAGTCCTCAGGAATTTCACTGGTTTTATCATTGCACTGGATCTCTTCTTCGCGTATCTTCTCTTCCTCGTCATGCTCTTTGGGATTTTTCTCTCGGGATTTATGTACCATGCCTTTGTCCTGCTCTTCGGCGGAGAGAAAGGGGTGGTTACGACGGTCAAGACCGTGATGTATGCCAACACTCCTTTTCTCATTCTCGGCTGGATCCCCTACATCGGAGTCATTGGTGCCATCTGGAGTTTCGTTCTCCTGGTCATCGGAATAAAGGAAACACAGGAGAGGACCCTTGGAAATGCTTTCCTGATTGTTATTATCCCGCTCCTCCTTGTATTTCTCCTCGTGCTGTTCGGGGCAGTCCTCATCGCTGTCCTCCTGGAAAGTCTTCTTCACATCATCCCCTTTATGGGATAATCTCCATTTTTTTAGAGAAAAGATACAACCTGATTTCACTGGGATAAATATCGGCGAACGGTGAGCTATTCTAAAAGTAGACCGAACCCACCTCCATTCTCGAATGATTCTGGTGATTTATCCCTGCCCGGATTCCAGAGGCGTTTCATCAAAATATCCTAGGCTCTAGGACCTTTATTTCCATAATATGCTTTATTTTTACGAAAGTACAATGAATTATTCGACATCTGGCATCCGTATGGATCCTCTTAAATAGGAGTTCATATTACATATCAAAGGGGTATTTTCCATGAATTCAGAGGAGTATAGATCGATTCTTTCGAAAGCAATCGACAGAGAAGTGGAATCCTACACATTTTACCGGACAGTCTCCGACAAAGTAAAGGACGCGAACCTGAAGAAACTCTTTGCAGAACTTGCCGGTGACGAGACGAAGCACCGGGAATTTCTCCAGGGACTCCTGGCCAAGGATCCCAAGGTGATCAAGATCACGGCCACAAAGGATTACCATGTGGCTGAGAAAGTTGGAGTACCGAAACTCTCTCCCGACCTGAAACCGCTGGACGGCCTTGCACTCGCCATTAACAAGGAACTCGAGGCAATGCAGATGTATACCCAGCTGGCCAAGGTCAATGCGGATGCCGAACAGCAAAAACTCTTTATGGAACTGGCTTCCATGGAAAGGGGTCATAAGGCAAGGCTCGAGGATATTTACACAAACATGGCTTTTCCGGAAGCCTGGTAATCCTCCCTTTTTCCTTCCCAAACGGGATGTGATTCTCCAATCCTATTCCGTTCTTATTCCCATGGTTGTCCTATTCGTTAGCCTAATTATCCCTCCAACGAAGATCTATCCTGTGTTACCGAGCTTCACCCAGGGAAAAGGGCAAGTCCCCCTTTTCCTTCTCCTGGGATTTATGGCTCTTCTGATCTTCCCGATAGCGTGTCCGGCATCAGCCGATACCGATACCGAGATCGCAATAACTCTCGTCAGGAAGGGCGATGATCTCATGATGCAGAAGAAATATCATGAAGCCCTCGGGGCGTATGAGGAAGCGGTAGCGATTGACCCCTATAACAGCATATCCTGGAACAAGCTTGGTTTGGCTCATATGACCACCGGAAGATACGAGGATGCTGTCGCAGCCTTCCGGAAGGCCACGAGCATAGATCCTTTCTATGACGAGGCCTGGAATAACCTGGGCGATTCCCTGGCAATCCTTGATAGACACAAGGAAGCCCTGGAAGCATATGACCATGCCCTCATGGTGAACCAGAACGATCTCTATGCTCTTTTACATAAGGGAACCAGTCTCCAGGAAACGGGTGATTCTGCCGGGGCAATGGTGATTTATGAGCAAATCATAGTTCTCGCCGATCGCGAGATGAGGAAACACCCAAATTACGCAGGATATGATGCTGAAATCTGGGCAATCAAAGGAGATGCGTTGTTTCATCTCGGCAGATTCGAGGAAGCCGTCATAGCCTATGATTCGGCCATCCATATAAATCCAAAATACGAAATGGCCATCAGCGGTAAAAGAAAAGCAATGGACGAAATTCTTCTCTCCCGGGGAAATCCGGTAACAACCGGCGTACCTGATTTCGAAGGGACCAGGGCAGCACCTCTCCCGACAGCAATCGCCATACCGTGGTGGATTGTCTTCGTTTCCTTCTTTATCGGAGTCCTGATCTCTACTTTTCACACTCTAAGCCGAAAAATCCCTGAAAAGTGACGTCAGGGCAGGTGATTCTTCGTCATGTTTTTCCATGTTATTCTGACTGACGACTGTAATCTCTGTTGCCGGTACTGCAGGGGAAAGGAATTCGATCTTCTTCTGTCCGGTGATGATTCATCATCAGTCGATTTTTTCATGCCGACTGAGCTCTCCTATAACCTGGAATCTCTCTATTCCTTTCTTGAGAAGGACCCCGAAGGCTGCCTCACCTTCTATGGAGGGGAGCCTCTGATGCGGACAGATCTTATCCGGGAAATCATGGACAATGCCCCTGTCAAGCGCTTCTTTATTCAGACAAATGGTCTCCTTCTCCACGAGCTTGAAAACGAGTATCTTGACAGGCTGGAAGCTATATTGGTTTCGATAGACGGTCCCGAGGAGATCACTGACCTCAACCGGGGGAAAGGGACATTTTCGCGTGTTATTGAGAATGTTCTCAAGGTGAGGCGTGAAGGCTTTGATGGTGAGATCATTGCGAGGATGACTGTAACCGAGGGTACGGACATATATGAGGCAGTCAATTTCCTCATTTCTGATCCCACGTGTCAATTTTCTTCCGCGCACTGGCAGATAGACGCGGATTTTTCGTGCAACTGCCGGCAGGAGATCTTTGAATCCTGGATTTCAGGTAATTACATGCCGGGCATCAGGAAACTCATCGCCGAATGGGTCCTTACCATGGAGCGAAAGGGATATGTTCCCCGTTTATATCCATTTCTCCAGACTGCAGAGGATCTTCTCAGGGGAGAAAACAGCCGGCTCAGGTGCGGGTGTGGATACGCAAGCTACACAATCACAACGGATGGGCATATCTGTCCCTGTCCGATAATGATTGGAATGAAAGACTATTATGTCGGGCACATCACATCCGCAGACCCCCGGAACTTACCGGTCGTTCATATGGAGGGGAGCTGCAGGGTATGCCCAATATATGGTTTCTGCGGAGGGAGGTGTCTCTATGCCGATGTCACCCGGCCATGGCAGGCCGAACAGAAGAAGCTTATCTGCAGTACCGTTCATGATCTGAGAAATACGATTATTGCGGCGCTTCCAGCAATTTCAGACCTTATCACCCAGGGAACGATCACGATGCAGGACTTCGTGCACACCCGGTATAACGGCTGTGAGATAATTCCCTGAATACCGTAACGATTCTATTTGTGGTACGGGATTTTCCGATTGATGCAGTCGGCACGATATATCTGTTCCAGAAGGATGAGCGGCACCAGTTGGTGGGGAAACGTCATGGGTGACAGTGACAGGACCCGGTCCGCCCTGGCAAGGACCTGGGGTGAAAGACCACGAGATCCACCGATAAGAAAGGCTAACGGACCCTCCCCTCCGAGCTCGAGCTTTTGTAGTCGGGATGCCAGTTCTTCGCTTGTCCAAAGTTCCCCCCCGGCATCGAGGGCAAAAAGAGTGCCCGCTGGTCCGGAACGTTCCATGAACCGAATCGCTTCAAGCCCCCTTTTCTGTTCGTCTTTTGCGGAGGGGTTGTTATCGAATTTACTATCATCAGGAAGTTCGATGAGGTTTATACGGTGACTGACAGAGAGTCTCAGGAGATAAATTGAGATACCTTCCCTGATGTACGGTTCTCGCACCTTTCCAATCAGGAATATTCTGATATGCATGATTTTCGGGATCCTTGTTCTTCCTCGTCTGCTCTATCTTTTACTTTCGCGGTGCACGGCCGTGACTTTTCACATCCTCATAATAATGAGAGTATGGAGAGGTCTGTGGACTGGCCCCGAGCACGTGAGAGGTCTGGTCCACCCCCCCTCTGCATCTGACCTGTCATGAAGAGAAACCTCTGCTCCCCCTCTTTTCCAGGGGTTTCTCCGGCATGGCTTTCGATTCATTACCGGATGACCACTCCGGCGATAACTCCTCCGGCAAATCCGAGCAGGCCGAAATAGAGGACCAGAAAAACAAGTCCGATGGTCAGGCCGAAGGTCATCAGGAAGTCCGGTGTTCCCATCGGCAGTCCCCACCGGAAGAGTTCGAAGACCAAAAAGAGGATGCCAGCTCCCAAACCAGCGGTTAGTCCGGCGGTAGCTCCACCCCAGACTTCGCCACGGGCAATGAGACCTGCGATAAGACCCCCGGTTACCGGGCCAAGGATGGGCAGACTGCCCAGAAGGA
>JAJRBS010000113.1 GCA_028679325.1 Methanoregulaceae archaeon
CATGAGCTCTCGAGGTCGCGGGAGAACAAGGATCGCCTGCTTCAGGCGATCTCCCACGTCCCCACCCATGTGAAGATACGTGAGCCCCGCCCGGCTCTGGTTTCAGACATCGAAAGGGTGCACATTCCCCAGCATATCCGGATGATCGAGCAGTTCAGCTCATACGGCGGGGTCCACTACATCGATATGGACACCTACGTGACCGGCGATTCTTTCCGTATCGCGCTCCTGGCTGCGGGCTCGAGCATCGATGCTGCTGAGAGAGCCCTGGGAGGAGAGCACTGCTTCGCCCTTGTACGCCCTCCCGGGCATCATGCCGAATCCGGGAGGGCCATGGGCTATTGCCTCTTCAATAATGCAGCCATCGCTGCCGCATGGGCCCTTGAAAAGGTGGACAGGGTGGCGATTGTTGACTGGGACCTGCATCACGGGAATGGAACCCAGGAAATTTTCTATTCAAGCGACCGGGTTCTCTTCTGCTCGGTACACCAGAAGGGGGTATTCCCCGGAACAGGCTGGATCGACGAGATCGGAGAGGGGAGGGGGATGGGATTTACTTTAAACGCCCCTCTGATGCCTGGTTGCGGGATAAACGACTATGCCTATGTTTTCTCCGAGGTATTCAGTGAGGCACTCTCTCATTTCGAACCGGATCTCCTCATCATATCTGCCGGGCAGGATCCTCTCTGGGACGATCCCCTCGAAGGAATGCGCCTCCTGCCCCAGGACTTTGCCCTGCTTGCCCGTATGCTCGCAAACACTGTCGATCAGCCCCTCTCCCTAGTCCTCGAGGGCGGATATGGACCCTCCCTAGGGGAAGCAGTGGCAGAGATATTCAGGGAACTCCAGAGTGAAGAGGTCCCCATACCAACAGGGATTCCCCGTGAAAGTACAAAGAGGGTTGTAAACCAGCTGAAGAGAGTCATGATCTAGCCTGACATGGACCCTTCGACCATCCCTTCCCTGACACAAAATAGGATGTTCTAGATAGAATTCCATCTCCAGGCCGCTGTGAATACATTTATGGGCATCTTTTCCCTCACACTTACCCATGAAGGCCGAAGTGCTGGCAGTTGGGATGCAGGTCCGGTATTCCCGTACAGGCACAACCGGGAAAGTGACCAGGATCGAAGAGCTGCAGGGGCGGCAATTCGCAGAACTGGACACAACAGGACTTCTCTACCGGGTTGATGAGCTGAACCCGGCGGGGGCATCGCGACAAAAGGAGGAGAAGAAAGCTGAGAAAGATCTGGATCGGGTTCGGTCTGAGCGGGACTTCCTGGAAACAGGATTCCAGGATGCCCTGTCCCATACAGACCAGAGCTGCGAGGGCGGCGGTTAGTCCTGGATCGGGATGGTCGTCAGTTTGACAGATTCAACCCCTTTCTGTGACATGAGCCGTTCAGCGAGGGTCTTGAGATCTGAACCATCACCCCGGACGAGGATGACCTCGAGACAACGGTCCTCGGTAACGTGCGAGTGGAGTGCGGCCTGGATGATGCCCATGAACTCATGCTGTATATCGGTCAGGGTTGTGAGCAGCCCCCGCTGCTCGTGGTCGTAGATCATGGTAATGACACCCTGCCGTTCGCCCCTCACATCAGACATCCATTTGTAGTAGGTGATATAACTCCGGATTGCGTCGCGTATTCCCTCTGAACGGGAGGAGTAGCCCCGATAATTGATGATCTCGTCAAACTTGTCGAGAAGGTTCTTGGGAAGGGATATCCCGATACGGGAGAGTTCACTGTCGATCGTCATCAGCCAAAACCTCGTCAGCTATAGATTTTCATACGATATGTTCAAACTTTCTTTCATGTACGCGTACGCTGTGTTACTAACCCGTGGACAAAGTCGGACACCCGGAACAGACCTGTGGAAACTGTCCGTCAGGGTACAACATGACCGGTTTGTATAAGTATCCTTATTAAAAATCTAATAAAGAGGTTTGATTGCATTTGCGTGACGTGACTATTCCGAGCGTTAATATTGGTGTTGTTGGCCATGTGGACCATGGCAAGACGACGCTCGTCTACGGAATGACCAAGGTATGGACAGACCGCCATAGCGAAGAGATAAAAAGGGGCATCTCCATTCGCCTCGGCTATGCAGATGCGACATTTTACAAGTGTGAAAATTGTTCCGGGCCGGATGCTTACACCACCAGCCCCGAATGTCCGGTATGCGGGACAAAAGCTGTACCTTTCCGGTCTGTTTCTTTCGTCGATGCTCCAGGTCACGAGACCCTGATGGCCACCATGCTCTCGGGATCGGCGCTCATGGACGGGGCAATGCTCGTGATAGCGGCCAATGAGTCCTGCCCGCAACCCCAGACAAAGGAGCATCTGATGGCCCTTGAACTGGTGGGGATCAGCAGGATAGTCATTGTACAGAACAAGATCGACGTCGTGTCCCAGAAGGATGCGATCAAGCACTACGAACAGATAAAGAATTTTGTCAAGGGAACAGTTGCAGAGAAAGCGCCCATAGTCCCTCTCTCTGCACAGAGGGGGATCAACATCGGGGCACTTATCGAGGCTCTCGATACCGTGATCCCCGAACCGGAAAGAGACCCGTCAACGGAACCGGTCATGCTTATCGCCCGCTCATTTGACATCAATAAACCGGGATCCAGCTGGAAGGATATGAAGGGAGGGGTCATCGGGGGGTCACTCATCCGGGGAGTCTTGAAGGAAGGGGAAGACATCGAGGTCAAGCCGGGAAGGCAGGTCCAGGCCGAGAACAAGATCCGGTGGGAGCCTATCACTACCAAGATAACGACCATTAACGCCGGATCAAAGAAAATTCTTGAGGCTGGCCCGGGAGGTCTTCTCGGAGTGGGGACGAAACTTGATCCGGCCCTGACCAAGAGCGATGCCCTTGCCGGACAGGTTGCAGGTCATGTGGGGGCGCTCCCCCCCGTTTGGGATAAACTGAGGTTCCAGGTCACCCTCATGGAACGCGTTGTCGGATCTGCAAGCGAGCTCCTGATCGAACCACTCAAGCACCATGAGCCCCTCATGCTCTCGGTGGGGACTGCGGTAACCGTCGGTATTGTTACCAACACCAAGAAGGATCTTGTTGAGGTGACACTCAAAAGACCTGTATGTGCAGAGATCGGTGCAAGAATTGCAATCAGCCGGCAGCTTGGTGCTCGTTGGAGACTGATTGGCATGGGAGTCCTGACCGAGTGAAGGTCCTGCTGGATGCAAATGCCCTGATGACACAGGCTCAGTTCAGGGTCGACATCTTTGCAGCACTGACAAATCTTATTGGCTCATGCGAACCATTGATACTCTCCGAAGTGCTTGACGAACTCAGGGGGCTCTCGGCCTCCAGAGGTAAGGCCGG
>JAJRBS010000117.1 GCA_028679325.1 Methanoregulaceae archaeon
ATTCCGGCAATCGCTCTTGAGAGAATGGCACTGCTGCCGATTTCCCGGTAACTTATCATGCGAAACAACTCGCCGAAGCCTTCCATCTCTTTGTCCAGAAAAGGAAGAACTGCCTCAATTGTACGGTCATCATGTGTCAGACCTGTTCCTCCGTTTACCACAACGCAGTTTGCACGTTCCAAAGCCTTAACAAGTTCATTTCGGATGAGATCAACCCTGTCAGGAACAATGGCATAGTGACCGACCTCAATTTCTGAATCCGAGAATAGTTTGACGATACTTTCCCCGCTTTTATCTGTAGCTTTCGTGCGGGAACTTGAAACCGTAAGGACGGCTGAAATAATTTTCACCGGCAAAACATGATCAGATTTCATGGGAAAGAGTGGCGGGCTCCGGAAATAAAAGACATGTGTTCGATAGAGTCCGCGTAAATGATAGAAGGACCAACCCCTTTGTTTCCACTGGAGGTGCAGGAGAGGGTATCAGCCAGCACAAGAGATTTTTATTCTTTTTGAGGGATCTGACAAATACAAAATAGATTTTATGTTATTTGGCATTAAACGGCGAATAATCGTTTTGTTCTGTCCACCACGAAACTGTTTTTTTAGCTATATTTGATAGTTCAGGATTTAATCTCCAGACAGTAATCCTCTGATTGTCTCAAAATTTACTTTCTTGAATGTCCTCATTGCGTCATATTTCAAAGTTGGTGAATTCCAGAATAGTTTCGGATTTCTTATATAGGTGTATGAAAAAAGATACCAATGGCTTTCATTTTTATTTCTGTAAAGAAACAGATAGGTGTTTCATTACAGTAGTTCCACAGGAAATAAAGGGGTGGGGGGCAGCATGAAACAGACTTCCTGTGGTAGGGAAAACAAGGAATTTCCAGTCAAGATAAAACTCCATATATTCCCATATTTTTAACTAATGGGCTGGATAATTTCTCTCTCCAGTGGAAGAAAGGGGGTTTATAAGATCATAAAATAAGCAAGTTTTTATCAGAGATAGTCTAAGAATCAAATCCCGGGGGGTCAGGAGTGTCAGAAGGACAGGAATCTGTCGGCCTTTTCAAAAAATATCTGGCTGGAAATAAGATCTTTCATAATAGAGAAGTATTGCGCCATTCATATCGTCCCCAGATACTTCCTCACAGGCGCCCCCAGATTGATCAGATGGCCTCGATCCTTGCACTCTCTCTGAAAAACGAGACCCCCTCAAATATCCTGATCTATGGAAAGACCGGTACAGGAAAAACAGCAGTGGTTCGTTTCGTTGGAACCGAGCTTGAGACTGCAAGCCTCCACATGGGGACTTCCTGTCGAGTCGTCCACCTGAACTGTGAGGTAATCGACACCCAGTACCGGGTACTGGCACAGATATCAAAGAGCCTTGCGGGAGATGAGGAATCTCCCAGTGATAAGGCCCGGCCCGTCATTCCCATGACCGGATGGCCCACAGACCAGGTCTATCAGGAATTGAAGAACCAGCTTGAAGCCACAGGAGGTGTCCTGGTCATTGTACTTGATGAAATTGACAAGCTGGTTAAGAAAAGCGGCGATGAGACGCTCTATAACCTGACGAGGATCAATACAGATCTGAAGAAGTCCAAGGTCAGCATGATCGGGATCTCGAATGATCTCAGTTTTAAAGATTTTCTCGATCCGAGGGTCCTCTCTTCACTATCAGAAGAAGAGCTGGTCTTCCCTCCGTATAATGCCCCTCAACTCTGTGACATTCTCAAGCAGAGGGCTGATATTGCTTTCAATCCAAACGTCCTGATGGACGGGGTCATTCCTCTCTGTGCTGCACTTGCGGCACAGGAACATGGTGATGCCCGGCGGGCACTCGACCTTCTCCGGGTGTCGGGTGAGATCGCCGATCGGGCGGAGTCCGACAAGGTTGACGAAAAACATGTCAAGCTTGCCCAGGCCAAGATCGAGACCGACAGCATGGTGGAGTGTATTGCAACTCTTCCGACGCAGAGCAAGATAATCCTCTACTCCATGCTTCTTTTGGACCAGATGGGTCAGCACATCTTCACCAGTGGGGAGGTGGCACGAATTTATAAGGAGATCGCCCCGGGAATGGACCTAGACATCCTCACCCACAGGAGGATTACAGATCTTATATCTGAGCTCAACATGCTGGGAGTGATAAATACCCGGGTTGTGAGCAGAGGGCGCTATGGCAGGACAAAGGAGATGTGGTTTGACTCCAATACCACTAAAATATGGGACGTTATCCTCGGCGATCCACGGTTAAATGCCCATGGCCTTGGTAAAATGGACGTTGTCTGGGTAAAGACCCTGTTCAGGTGATAACGAAGATGGACGAAAAAGACCTCCTCCTCCTGCGTCTCCTGGAGGAAAACAGCCGACTCTCCTCAGAAGAGCTGGGACTGATGGCTGAGTTGTCCACTGAAGAGGCCGGACGACGGATTACCAGTCTCGAAGAAAACCGAATAATCAGGAGATACACAACAATCATCGACTGGGAGAGGGCGGCAGACGGAGGGGTCGCGGCAGTCATTGAACTGAAGGTAAATCCGGAGAGGGACTTTGGTTATGACCGGATTGCCGAACGCCTCGCCAATTTCCCGGAAGTGAGAGCTCTCCGCCTTATTACGGGTGTTTATGATCTTCAGCTGGTGGTTACCGGAAAGACCATGCAGGAGGTTGCGCGTTTTGTATCAGAATCAATTGCCCCGATGGACCGCATTCGTGAGACGGCGACCCACATCGTCATGAAGACCTATAAAGAGAATGGCCAGTGCTTTTATGAGAGGGAAGCCGGGGAAAGGATACCCTACTCTTTCTGAGGAAAGACCATGAGGAATTTTCTATCAGCGAGGGCGAAAGCCATCCCTCCATCCGGAATACGCAAATTCTTTGATCTTGCGGTGAGCATGGAGGGGGTTATCTCCCTCGGCGTGGGCGAGCCCGACTTTCCAACCCCCTGGCATATCTGTGAAGCAAGCATCTACTCAATCGAGCAGGGAGGGACATCTTACACCTCAAACCGTGGTCTTCTCCCGCTTCGTGAGGCGCTTTCGGTCTGGCTCAGACAACACTATAATCTCTCGTATTCTGCCGATGAAGAGATGATCATAACCACGGGAGTCTCGGAAGGTCTTGATATTGCCGTCAGGGCAATTACCGACCCGGGCGATGAGATCATCATCGCCGAACCCTCCTATGTCTCATACTCCCCCTGTGTTACACTTGCGGGCGGGGTTCCTGTCCCGGTCCAGTGCAGGGAAAAGGATCATTTCCGGGTGAATCCCGATAGCCTGATGGAGAAGGTCACGAGCAGGTCGAAAGCCGTCATCATCAACTTCCCGAATAACCCCACGGGAGCAGTGATGCGGAAGGAACATCTTTCAGCGATTGCCGACATCATCACGGATCATGATCTCCTCCTCATCAGCGATGAGGTGTATTCCGAACTGACATATGACGGGATCCATGTATCCCCTGCAAGTCTGGACGGGATGTGGGAACGAACCATCACACTTAATGGCTTCTCAAAGGCGTATGCCATGACCGGCTGGCGCATAGGGTATTTCTGTGCCCCACCTGAGATCTGCGATGCAGCACTGAAGATCCATCAGTATGTCATGCTCTGTGCACCCGTCATGGGGCAGGTCGCCGCACTGGAAGGGCTCCGGCGGGGGGAAGCCGAAAAGGACCGGATGGTGCAGGAGTATCGGGTCAGAAGAAATGTCTTCGTGAAGGGCCTGAACAAAATTGGACTCTCCTGTCATCTCCCCGAAGGTGCTTTCTATGCATTTCCCTCGGTGGAAAAGAGTTGCCTTTCGGATAACGAATTCGCTGAGAGGCTGCTTACCGAAGAACACGTTGCCGTTGTTCCCGGGAGTGTCCTTGGGAGGGGCGGCGAGGACCACTGCCGGTGTGCCTACGCAGTATCGAGAGAAAACCTGGAAGAGGCGCTCACCCGGATGGAGCGTTTCATGCACCGTATCTGATCCGCAATACCCCCTCCCTCTCTTTCAAAGTAGAAGATTTATCTCGATTCCTCCCCTATACGTGATGGTTGGATAATGAGTTGTACCATTATCGTTGGTGGATTTTTCGGTGACGAAGGGAAGGGAAAAGTCGTTGCTCATATTGCATATCAGGATCATCCCACCATCATATCACGCGGGGGAGTTGGCCCTAACGCAGGGCATACAGTCAAAGTAGGGGAGAAAGAGTATGGTGTGCGTATGGTGCCCTCGGGGTTCGTCTACCCTGAAGCCAGGCTATTCATTGGGACGGGGGTACTTGTCGATCCCAGGATTTTCCATCAGGAAATCGATTTCCTGGGAGTCGGGGATAGAACCTTCATTGATTACAGGTGCGCAATCATCGAAGAGGAGCATATAGCACGAGACCGGTCAAACGAACACCTGGCAAAAACGATAGGAAGTACAGGTAGTGGCTGCGGACCAGCGAATGCCGATCGGGTCCTGCGCATTGCCCGCCAGGCAAAGGATTTTCCCGAACTTGTTCCTTTCCTCATCGATGTGCCGGCAGAGATAAACGCAGCCATATCAGGAGGAGAAAACGTCCTTCTTGAAGGAACGCAGGGATTTGGCATTTCACTCTACTATGGGACATATCCGTTCGTGACCAGCAAGGACACGTCTGCCTCTCAGATCGCAGCAGATAATGGTGTCGGTCCAACCAAGATCGACGAGGTCATCGTGGTGTTCAAAGCCTACCCGACCCGTGTCGGAGAAGGCCCCTTCTCAACCGAGATGCCACGCGAGGAATCTGATCGACTTGGCATCCAGGAATTTGGCACCGTGACCCATCGTCAGCGGCGTATCGGGGAATGGGATGGACAGATGGCAAAGTATTCGGCCATGATCAACGGATGCACCCAGGCGGCCATCACCGGCATCGACAGGGTCGATGAAAAATGTTTCGGGGTGACTGAATTCGACAGGCTGACGAAAAAGGCACGGGATTTCCTGAAAAAAGCAGAAGCCGATATCGGTGCACCCATTACCCTGATCTCGACCGGTCCTGATGTCAGCCAGATTATCGACCTTCGGGATGAGCAATGAGACAGCAGATTATCCCTCTTCTCTGTTGTCCGATCTGCAAAGGAGACCTGTCCCTGACCGTGGTGAGAGAAGATGAGACAGAGATCCTTGAAGGAACGCTTCACTGCCCTGCGTGCAATGTAAATTATCCCATTGAAGAGGGAATTCCTGATCTGCTGCCCCGGACTTAACGGCCACCAGTTTCTTTTTTCCTGGCTATCACCTTGCGCGAAATCAGGGAGTCATCCTTTGATTACCCTCTGCAGTATAACCTTGGGAGAAGAACCGGAAGGAGATGCACCTGATATCTTATGATCACGGCTTTCATAAACGCCCTGATACTTCCCCTCGCCCTGCTTATAGACCGGACTGTCGGAGATCCCGATAGCAGGTATCATCCGGTAGCGCTCCTCGGCTCTTTCATAGGGTTGTGGGGGAGACCTTCAGCGTGGCCTGATACCCTCCACCGGACTGCAGGTATCGTGATGTGGCTCGTCACTGCTGCTTGCTTCACCCTTCCGTTTATTCTCGCGGTATTATTTCTGCCCTGGTATTTCCTCATCTTCGTCGGTCCTCTTCTCCTGAAGATCTGCCTGGCATGGCGATCCCTCGAGGATCATACGCTTGCGGTTGATCAGGCACTTGTTTCAGATATTTCCCGAGGAAGAGGGGAGGCGGCCAGGATGGTGAGCAGGGATACGAGCAACCTTACCGAGGACCAGGTTCTTTCAGCAGCCTATGAATCTCTGTCGGAAAACCTTGTTGACAGCATTACTGCTCCCGTCTTTTATTTCGGTATCCTGGGGCTGCCCGGCGCTGCGCTGTACAGGGCGGCGAACACCATGGATGCCATGCTGGGATACCACGATGAGCGGAAGAGGATTGGCTGGTTTTCCGCGAGGATGGACGATCTTCTGACGTACCTCCCGGCCAGGATCACCGGGGTCTTTCTTTTGCTGTATTTTGCCAGCCGCGGGAGGTTCCATCCCGCTTATGAGGGATTGAAACAGGACCGGAAAAAACGACCAGGAATTAACGGGGGGATCCCGCTGGCGATAATAGCCGGAGGAACCGGGGTGAGGTTTGATAAGCCCGGCGTCTATCAGATGGGAAAAGGAGAACGATCGCTCCATGAAGCCGGTCCTGATATTATTGCTGCAGTGAGAGCGGTGACACTCGGCTTCTCGCTGGCAGTATGCATCGCACTTATTTTATGGGGTTATACGACCATATATTCAGGCATATGAAGCTCGAGGAGCTGAGATTCGGAACCGAGCTCCTGAAGCGCGGTTTTGCGTCCATGCAGAAGGGTGGCGTGATCATGGATGTGGTCAACGCAGCCCAGGCTTCGGTTGCCGAGGACGCAGGCGCAGTAGCGGTCATGGCCCTCGAACGGGTTCCGGCCGATATCAGGAAGGCCGGAGGGGTGGCGAGAATGGCTGATCCGGCCGTCATTCTGGAGATCATGGACACCGTCTCCATCCCTGTCATGGCCAAGGTCAGGATCGGCCACTTTGTCGAAGCCCAGGTTCTCGAGTCACTCGGGGTCGACATGATCGATGAGAGCGAGGTTCTCACCCCAGCGGATGAAGAGTTCCATATCGACAAGAAACAGTTTACCGTACCTTTTGTCTGCGGTGCACGGGACCTTGGCGAAGCTCTTCGCCGCGTTCAAGAAGGTGCGGCCATGATCAGGACCAAGGGAGAGGCAGGAACCGGGAATGTGGTTGAGGCGGTGAGGCACATGAGAAACATCCTGGGCGAGATCCGGGCCCTTCAGGGACGGACACCTCAGGAGATCACAGACCGGGCCCGTGATCTCGAGGCCCCTGCCGATCTTCTTATCGAGACCGTGAAACGGGGGCGACTCCCTGTTGTCAACTTTTCGGCTGGAGGTATTGCCACACCATCCGATGCAGCCCTCATGATGCAGATGGGGGCCGACGGCGTCTTTGTGGGGTCCGGTATCTTCCTTTCCTCAAACCCTGAAAAGATGGCAAAGGCCATTGTCGAAGCTGTCCACCACTTCAACGAACCGGCCGTCATATCAGATGTGAGCAAGGGGCTCGGTCAGGCCATGAAGGGCCTGGATATCCATACGCTTCGCGAGGACGAGGTGCTCCAGTACCGTGGGCGTTAAGATCGGCGTGCTCGCGCTCCAGGGGGATGTAAGCGAGCATATTGAAGCCTTTCAGAATGCGGTAAAGGCTTCAGGGAGCAAAGCCCCGGTTCAGGTCCTTCCGGTGCGGGGAAAACAAGACCTGGATCTGGTCGATGCCCTTGCCCTGCCCGGCGGAGAATCAACAACTATTTCCCGTTTGATCGAAAGGAAAGGGCTCCATGATCCCCTGATCGATTTTGAGGGAGGTATATTTGCCACGTGCGCGGGAATGGTGGTCATGGCCAGCAATACAGATGACTCCCGTGTTCATACCCTTGGCCGAATGAATATGTCTATTAAGAGAAATGCATTCGGCCGCCAGCGAGAGTCTTTTGAAGCCGATATCGGGATTTCAGGATTCGACGAGCCATTCCATGCGGTTTTTATCAGGGCGCCGGTCGCCGACCGGGTCGGACCGGGTGTCACGGTCATCGGTTCTATCGCCGAGGGCGCTGTCGCTCTTGAGGAAGGCATGAACATGGCTCTTTCCTTCCATCCTGAGCTTGGGAACGATCCCCGGCTCCATATCAGATTCTTGAAAAATTGCGGACTCCTCTGAACTGTTTCTTCCCTTCTTTGTATCGCCCAGGAGTTTGTATTTTCATCCCGGATATACGAATGAACCTGCATCCCACACCACCACGCTGTGGCGGGGGGAGCTCGTTTTTCCCGCATCGTCCCCGCATCGCCAGAAAGTTTTCACGGGTGAGTCCGTTCCTTCGCTGATAAGGAAAGCTC
>JAJRBS010000082.1 GCA_028679325.1 Methanoregulaceae archaeon
GAGAACCTGGCCCGGGACCGTCTCAAGCTGCTCTATCATGCCGATCATGCCAACGTCCAGCCCCACTCCGGGACCCAGGCCAACATGGCCGTTTACTTCTCGGCCATGGAGTGCGGCGACACCATGCTCTCCATGAGCCTCGCCCAGGGCGGACACCTCTCCCACGGGTCACCGGTCAGCTTCAGTGGCCGGCTGTACAAGGTGACCCCGTACGGGGTGGACCTGAAATCCGAGACCATCGACTACGGGGCCGTCGAGGAACTGGCCAGGAGTGTACGGCCCAAGGTCATCGTCTGCGGAGCGAGCGCCTACCCGAGAACCATCGATTTTAAGGCCTTCCAGGAGATCGCTGACGGGGTCGGGGCGGTCTGCATGGCCGATATCGCCCATATCGCCGGGCTCTGCGCCACCGGTGTCCACGAATCGCCGGTGGGCGTGGTGGACTTCACCACCACCACCACCCACAAGACCCTCCGGGGACCCCGCGGCGGGGCTATCATGTGCGATGCCGATCGCGGCCCCCAGATCGACAAGGCCGTCTTCCCGGGCATGCAGGGCGGCCCGCTCATGAATACCATCGCCGCCAAGGCCGTCTGTTTCAGGGAGGCACTCCGCCCTTCGTTTGCAGACTACAACCGGCAGATCTTTAAAAACGCGAAAGCCATGGCCGAGGTGCTCGCCGATGAAGGTTTCCGGCTGGTCTCGGGCGGGACCGACAACCACCTGATCCTGCTCGACCTTACCAACCTCTCGCTCACCGGGCTCGAGGCTGAGACCGTGCTCGGGAAGGCCCACATCACCGTCAACAAGAACACCATCCCGAACGAGAGCCGGAGCCCGTTCGTGACCAGCGGCCTCCGGATAGGCACCCCGGCGGTGACTACCCGGGGCATGAAGGAGGAGGAGATGCGCTGGATCGGCCGCTCGATCGCCCGGGTGCTGAAGAATATCCACGACGAGGCTACCATCAGGGCGGTGGGGGCCGAGGTGAAGGAGAGGGCAGGGAAGTTCCCCCTCTACCCTGAGTGAGTATGATCCTTGACGGCCGGAAGGTCCAGGAGAAGAGGCTCGAGCTCCTTCGCGAGGACATCGACGAGTCGGGCCTCCGCCCGGTGCTGGCCACGGTTATGGCCGGAAACGACCCGGCCTCCGAGCTCTACGTCCGGATGAAGCATCGGGCCTGCGAGCAGGTGCACATTGGATCGGTGGGGATCACCCTGCCGGCCACGGCCACCACGAAGGACGTGGTGGCGAAGGTGAAGATTCTCGACCGTGACCCCGAGATCTCCGGCATTCTGGTGCAGCTCCCTCTTCCCCCCTCCATCGACACACCGATGGTTATCGAGGCCGTCTCTCCTTCAAAGGACGTGGACGGCTTCCACCCCGAGAACCTGGGCCGTCTTTTTTCCGGCCGGCCGCTCTTCTCCCCCTGCACGCCGCTCGGCATCATTACCCTGTTAGACGAGTACCGCATCGATCCTGCCGGCATGCATGCCGTGGTGATCGGCCGGAGCATCGAGGTGGGCAGACCGATGGCCGCCCTGCTGCTTTCCCGGGACGCGACGGTCACCATCTGCCATTCGAAGACCCGTGACCTGGAGGCTCTAGCCTCCTCCGCAGACCTGCTGGTGGTGGCTGTCGGGAAACCACGCTTTGCCGGGCCCTCGATGGTGAAGGAGGGGGCGGTGGTCATCGATGTGGGTACGAACCGGGTCGACGGCCAGCTGGTGGGCGATGTCGACTTCGAGCGGGTCAAAGACCGGGCTATGGCCA
Source organism: Methanoregulaceae archaeon (assembly GCA_028679325.1). Taxonomy (GTDB): domain Archaea; phylum Halobacteriota; class Methanomicrobia; order Methanomicrobiales; family Methanospirillaceae; genus UBA9949. The sequence continues at coordinate 1,774 of JAJRBS010000082.1, forward strand.
TCACTCCTGTCCCTGGTGGCGTCGGGCCCATGACCATCACTGCGCTGATGGAGAACACCTATCTCGCCGCCCGGCGGTCATTGTGCCAAGAGCCCTGGTGAACGGGACCCGGATCGGGCGAGGGTGCCCGGTCCGGCTGATGGGGGTCATCAACTGCAGCCCCGAGTCCTTCTATCCCGGGAGTTATGTTCTCCCGGGGGCGGTCAGGGCCCGGGCCGAGGAGATGATCGCCCACGGGGCAGACATGATCGATGTCGGGGCCCGGAGCACTGCTCCCCGGTCCCCGCCTCTTGCGCCGGAAGATGAGATGGACCGCCTGCACCTGGCGCTCTCGGAACTGGACGGCTCGGGTATCACCGTCTCGGTGGACACCACCCGGCCGGCGGTTCTCGAGCACTGCCTCTCCCACGATATCCATGCCGCAAACGACATCTCGGGGCTCGCCGACCCTGCCTACGCCCTTCTCGTGGCCGATGCCGGCCTGCCGGCCTTCCTCATGGCCTCGGAGAAAGTGCCCGGGGATGCAACGACCCTGGCCGAAAGCCTTGCTGCCGCAGAGAGGGTCGTCTCCCGGTGCCGGGAGGCCGGGATCGATAACTATGTGCTCGACCCGGCCATCGGGCTCTGGACACAGCAGAGGACTGCCGACCTTGACTGGGAACTCTGCCAGAACTTCGCCTCCTTCCTCGCCTTTGACCGCCCCCTCCTGGCAGCCATCTCCCGGAAGAGTTTCCTTGCCGGGCCGGGAAACATCCCTCCTGCCGACAGGCTACCGGCATCGCTCGCCGTCACCGCCATCCTGATCGCATCAGGGGCTGACATCGTCCGGGCCCATGACGTTGCAGATACAGCCGAAGTGATCCGGGCCGCCTCCCGGGTGGTGGGCCGGTGAGCTCGTTCTCCACCACCGGGATACACACCGGGATCATCCGTGAAGGTGACGACCTTACCGGTACTCTCATCCGGGGAGTGGAGGAGTCGGAGGCAGGGTCCTTCCGTAGTGGCGACATCCTGGTGGTGGCCGAGAACGCGGTGGCCACCGCTGAAGGGCGTGTGGTGCTATTGGCTCGCATCGTTCCATCAGAAGAGTCCGAACGGGTCGCTGAGCGCTACGGCATGGACCCCCGGGTAGTCGAGGTGGTTATCCGGGAGAGCGACAGCGTTGTCGGGGGCATCCCCGGCTTCCTGCTCTGCATGAAGGGGGGGACCCTCCTCCCCAATGCCGGGGTGGATGCCTCCAACGCCCCACCCGGTTGCCTGGTTCTTCTGCCCGCAGACCCGGACCGGAGTGCCCGTGCCATCCGGAAAGAGATCGAAGAGCGTAACGGAGCACGAGTGGGGGTTATCGTCGCCGACTCCCGGACCCATGCCATGCGGGCCGGCTGCAGCGGCGTCGCCATCGGCTGCTCGGGGTTCCCGGCGGTCATCGACCTCCGGGGGCGGTCTGACCTCTTCGGCAGGAGGCTCGAGGTCACCAAGCAGGCCCTTGCCGACAACCTCGCTTCGGCGGCAGAGGTGGTCATGGGGGAGGCCGATGAGTCCACCCCGGCAGCGGTCATCCGGGGGCTCAGTATACCCATCGGTGACTTCGAGGGTGTCGAGGCCATCGATGCCGAGGGCTGCCTGTTCATGGGGCTTCTCCGGAAATCGGAACGGGGATGATGTCCGGACCCCGCGGGAAAAGGCTATAAATACTCTCTGCCAGGAAAGATCTCTCCGTAGACAGAAAAGGGCCTGGCCATGACCTTCCCGAAGAAACCACTGAAGCTACCGGGATTATCTCTCCTTGAGGGGATCGTACCGGTCGATAAGGCCCAGTTCCCCCTGGATCTTCTTGCCGGGATCACGCTTGCAGCCCTGGCGATACCGGAAGTGATGGGATATGCCCAGATCGCCGGAATGCCGGTCGTGACCGGCCTGTACACCCTCCTCATCCCCCTGGCCCTGTTCGCTTTCCTTGGCTCTTCCCGCCACCTGGTTGTCAGTGCTGATTCGGCCACCGCGGCGGTCCTCGCCGCTACTCTTGTTCTCATCGCCACCCCCGGATCCCCGGAGTACGTTGCCCTGGCCGCAGCTGTTGCCCTCCTTGCAGGCATCTTCCTCATCCTTGCCCGGGTGTTTCAGCTCGGATTCATCTCGGATTTTCTGTCCCGTGCCGTCCTCATCGGGTTCCTCACCGGTGTGGGAATCCAGGTTGCCCTCGGACAACTGCCAGGGGTCTTCGGGGTCTCTGCTGAAGGCACGAATATCATCACGAAGGTTGCGAATATCGCCTCGGAGACCGGGCAGATAAACGGCC
>JAJRBS010000091.1 GCA_028679325.1 Methanoregulaceae archaeon
ACCCTGTCAACTTCTTCTCCCTGTGTCCCGCGATGCGACGGAGCGCGCTCCGGACCCTGGAGGGCCTGAAGGTCCTTGTGCAGAAACCGGAACTTACTTAGGAACGAGCCGGTGACGTCCCGGCAGGGGATTGCCGGATTCTGCGGGCATGGACGGCAGCACCATCATCGACAGGATCCAGGGAATGGGCAGGGTACTGACTCCCATGCAGGACTGATCTGCCCCCCCGTCTCCGGTCTCCATAAAGACGTGAGCTCATTCTCATCCCAGCCCGTGGAGGATGTCCGAGGTCCGGCTGCTAGAAATGTTTATATATTACAGGACCCTAACTTTAGGTAAACTCTCTGGAGTTTCACGATGACACAGAACGATTCCTACGAAGTGACGGTGAAGGAGGCATACCACGGGGATGCCGGCCGGGGGATGGCCCGGCTCTCCATGGACGTGATGAAGGCGATGGGTCTCGTCTCGGGCGACATCATCGAGATCGAGGGCAAGAAGAAGGCCACGGCCGTGGTCTGGCCCGGTTACCCCGAGGATACCCGGAAGGCCATCCTCCGGATCGACGGAAACATCCGTTCCAACGCCGGAACGGGCATCGACGAGCGGGTCAGGATCCACAAGATCGAGGCGGTGTACGCCCGGAAGGTGGTGATCCAGCCCACCCAGCCCATCCGCCTGGTCGGCGGCGAGCAGTACCTCTCCCGGGTGCTTCGCGGCCGCTCGGTGATGGAAGGCCAGATGGTGAGAGTCGATGTCATCGGCAACCCCCTGACACTGGTCATCGCCAAGGTGACCCCCCGGGGAATCGCCATGGTCACCGAGGACACCGAGATCGAGCTCAAGGAGACCCCATACAAGCCTGAAGAGGGGAAGAAGGCCGAGGTCTCCGATGTCCACTACGAGGATATCGGGGGGCTTGGCCGTGAACTGGAGATGGTCAGGGAGATGATCGAGCTCCCGCTCCGGCACCCCGAGCTCTTCGAGCGGCTGGGAATCGAGCCGCCGAAGGGGGTGCTGCTCTACGGCCCGCCGGGGACCGGGAAGACCCTGATCGCCAAGGCCGTGGCCAACGAGGTGGATGCCCACTTCATCACCATCTCGGGCCCGGAGATCATGAGCAAGTACTACGGCGAGAGCGAGGGCAAGCTCCGGGAGGTGTTCGAGGAGGCCCAGGAGAAGGCCCCCTCCATCATCTTCATCGACGAGCTTGACTCCATCGCCCCCAAGCGGGAGGACACCAAGGGGGAGGTCGAGCGGAGGGTTGTCGCCCAGCTCCTGTCCCTGATGGACGGGCTCAAGGGCAGGGGGCAGGTGATCGTGATCGGCGCCACCAACATCCCCGATGCGCTGGACCCGGCGCTCCGCCGCGGCGGCAGGTTTGACCGGGAGATCGAGATCGGGATCCCGGACAAGAAAGGCCGGTACGAGATATTCCAGGTCCACACCCGGGGAGTCCCGCTGGCCGACAACGTGAACATCACCGAGTATGCAGACACAACCCACGGCTTCGTGGGAGCGGACATCGCTCTCCTGGTCAAGGAAGCGGCCATGCACGCGCTCCGAAAGATCCTCCCCCGGATCGACCTTGACAAGGAGATCCCTGCCGAGCTCCTGGAGCAGCTGAAGGTGACAGGAGAGGACTTCGACGAGGCGCGGAGGCATGTCGATCCGAGCGCCATGCGCGAGGTCTTAGTCGAGATACCGGACATCACCTGGGATGATGTCGGGGGCCTCGAAGATGTCAAGAAGGAGCTCCAGGAGGCGGTGGAGTGGCCGCTCAAGTACCCGGTGGTGTTTGAGAAACTCCAGACCAAGCCCCCGAAGGGTATCCTGCTCTTCGGACCTCCGGGGACTGGGAAGACCCTGCTTGCCAAGGCCGTTGCAAACGAGAGCGAGTGCAACTTCATCTCGGTGAAGGGGCCGGAACTCCTCTCGAAGTGGGTCGGCGAGTCCGAGAAAGGAGTGCGGGAGATCTTCCGGAAGGCACGGCAGGCGGCACCGTCGATCATCTTCTTCGACGAGGTGGACGCGCTCGTGCCGAAGCGGGGGACCTACATGGGATCGTCCCATGTCACCGAGAGTGTTGTGAGCCAGATCCTGACCGAGCTCGACGGTCTCGAGGAACTCAAGAACGTGACCGTGATCGGCGCCACCAACCGGCCGGACATGCTTGACCCGGCCCTGATGCGGCCGGGAAGGATGGAGAGGCATATCTATGTCCCCCCGCCGGACGCGGAGAGCAGGCGGAAGATCTTCGAGGTCTACTTAAAAGACGCCGGTGCGCTCCTCACCGAAGAGGTGACCATCGATAACCTCGTGGCCGGTACTGAAAACTACGTGGGAGCCGACATCGAGGCCCTGGTCCGCGAGGCGAAACTCTCGGCCATGCGGGAGTTCCTGACCCTGATGGCCGGAAAGACCCAAGAAGAGCTCGCCGACGCGGTGATCAATGTCCGCCTCACCAAAAGCCACTTTGACGAGGCCCGGAAGAAGGTCAAGGGTTCCCTTGATCGCGAGGCGCTCGAAGCGGCCGAACGCCAGGCCTGGGAGATGCTCTACACCTCCGAGCAGCGCGAGATCCTTGAGAACGCGCTCGGGGCCGTGAAGAGAGCCGGGCTCCGGAAAGTGAAGGGGCCCGATGCAAAGGCCCTCGAAGAGCTGGCGTTCCGGCGCACCAAGGACTGGAACGAGATAAAGAAACAGACCGACCGGCTCGAGGAAGACCTCCGCAAAGCCGGTACCTGAAAAGATTCGATATGAGTGACACACCCCCTGACGGGACAATCGACGACCTGATCCGGCATATCAGGGATGCGGTCGGACAGGACAGGCCGATAATCATCGGCATGAAGATCATCATCGCCCCCGCGACCCCTGGTCCGGGACGGGAAGGCACGGAACCCGCAATCGAGGTACACACCTTCGGGAACAGGGTGACACTGGTTGCCGAGCTCCCGGGGATGGCGGCCGAAGATGTCCAGGTCCTCTTCCGCGAGGACCGGGTCTACATCTGGGCAAAGGACCAGCAGAGGCACTACCGTTCCAGTGCAAAGGTACCCCCGGCAGAAGAGGATACCATTGGCGTCTCGTTTCGGAACGGGGTGCTCGAGGTCTCCTACACCCCCCTCTCCCTCCCGCCGGCCTGAACCTGCCGGATCGGGATCATCAGCTTTTATGTCTCTCCCGTTCACAGACTAGGTAGTGGTTTCTCATGGCTAAGACGACCGTCTCTGTAATCAAGGCCGATATCGGGAGCTTTCCGGGGCATTCCCGCACCCATCCCCGGATCCTCGAAAAAGCGGCAAAGATGCTCAAGGAAGAGGAGGGCAAACTCCTGATCGACTCCTTTGTGACCCACTGCGGTGACGATATGGAGCTCATCATGACCCATACCCGGGGCGAGGACGACGAGAAGATCCATGCCCTGGCCTTTAAGGTCTTCATGGAGGGCACGAAGATGGCCCGGGAGATGAAGCTCTACGGCGCCGGCCAGGACATCCTCTCAGAGGCCTTCTCCGGGAACGTGAAGGGCATGGGCCCCGGAGTTGCCGAGATGGAGTTCGAGGAGAGGGGCTCTGACCCGGTCCTGGTCTTCATGGCCGACAAGACCGAGCCCGGGGCCTGGAACTTCTTCCTCTACAAGATGTTCGCCGATCCCTTCAACACCCCCGGGCTCGTGATCGACCCGAACATGCATGAAGGGTTCATCTTCGAGGTCCATGATGTCATGCAGAAGCGGAGGATCACCTTCCGGACCCCCGAGGAATCTTACAACCTCCTCGCATACATCGGGGCCCCCTCGCGCTACGTGATCAAGTGTGTGCACCGGAAGGACGGGCTGTATGCCGCCTCCACCAGCACCCAGCGGCTGAACCTGATGGCCGGACGGTACGTAGGCAAGGACGACCCGGTCATGATCGTCCGCGGCCAGAGCGGACTTCCCTCGGTCGGGGAGCTGATCGAGCCCTTCTGTACCCCGATCATCGTGGCCGGGTGGATGCGGGGCTCCCACCACGGGCCCTTCATGCCGGTCGGGCTGCCGGATGCCAACTGCACCCGCTTCGATGGCCCGCCCCGCGTGGTCTGCCTGGGATTCCAGGTCTGCAACGGCAAGCTGATCGGTCCGGCGGACATGTTCGATGACCCTG
>JAJRBS010000103.1 GCA_028679325.1 Methanoregulaceae archaeon
GAAGCGCAGGGATTTTCCCCGGATATCATCTCGACAGACACGGCTGAGAGCGTGGAACATCTCCTCCGGTCCCTTGAAAGCGGTTTGTTTATCGTCGGTCGGGCAGGTTCAACCCATATTGCCGACTTTAGGATGAACGAGACCGAGGTCCCTCATGAACTCCGCCTTCCACGAAGAGAAGGCAGAGTGACCCTCCGCACACGGGGAAAGAACAGGGGGGCAGTCTATGTCTTCACTGAAGACCTGCCGGCATCGGCAGCGCATACTGTCGTAGGCCAGGTTGTTCATGGGGTCGAGCTCGCCCGCCTCGCCCGGGAGGGCGAAACATTCTGTGTCTCGCTTCGGCCGCCGAGATTCGACCTCATCGGGATGATGGTGCCGGAGGCCGAGCACCTGGCCAGAGAACGGGGGATCGACCCTCTCATCGATGCGCCGGGGGGGGATCGTATCGTCGTTGACCAGGAACCGGGGACCACGCTCGAGTGTCTTTTCGCAAAAAAGACCCTCCTGACAACCGTGCCTCTCGACCAGGTAATAGATATCTCTCTTGATGATGCCCATGCACCGCTATCCTGCGAAACGTTTCGGAAGCTGACCGGCCTCAACCTCCACCATGTCGGTCGGCTTCCCTTCTTCTTCCACTTCGAGGATGTCTACCTCTTCAAACCCGACATCCCAAAATGGGTCAGCCTGATACCGGAGAATACTCCTGGAGAGACCGTTGCGGCATTATCCCTGGCCATCACCAACGACTCGAGAAGGGGAGCAGGACTGGTGGGTGTCAGGATCACAGATAACAGCGAGTTCGGTCCAACCTCGGAACCATTTGAAGGGACAAACATCATCGGCAGAGTCCTTCAGCCGGAAAAACTGTCGGGGCTCAAAGAGAAACAACCCGTCTTCATCAGGGAAGTGAGATCATGACGGCGTACCAGCCGACACACAAAGGGACGGTGACAAAGTATGTTTTTGTCGAATCTCCTGATATGACCCCGGCGGACCTTGCCATCAGGGCCTACGAGATCTCCCCAGGGGTCATGATCAAAGAGACCTGTTTTGGCCTCCAGATAACCGGAAAGGCGGAAGAGGTCGAGAGTATCATCTCCCGCTTAAGAGAGCTCGATCCCACGCATATATTCGTAAAAGATCGGGGATTTCCACCCGGGGATCCCCGTCGGTGCCGGGCAAACCTGGGCGGTGCACGTCCCGGTTTCTTCGGGCATGAATTCGAGGTCTCCCTTATCGGCCGCATCTCAAAAGGCCTCGAGATGCTCCCGGAAAGGGTAAAATCCGGTCAGCCGGCCTGCCCGCCACGTCCTCCCAGCCGGACCGGCCTCGATGCCAGGAGACTGAAGAAGATTATTGAAAAAACCGAGGAGACCTGATCAATGGCAAAAGTGTTCATCTACCCGACAACAAGCCTCATCCTCTCAGATCTCGTAGCACGGTTCGGGCACACTCCCCTCTCCGCTGCACTCCAGGTCCGGGAAAGGATTCAGACCCCGGGCCTCGAGTCCCCACCGCTCCAGATAACACCAGAAGACCCGAAGAAAGGACTCAGGTATGCAGCCGTTGAAGTCCCTTCGGGAGTCCGTGGTCGGATGGCCCTCTACGGCCCGATGATTGAAGAGGCCGAGGCCGCCATCATCATCCATGATGCAGACTATTCCTTCGGATGCATGGGATGCGCACGGACCAACGAACTGATCCAGTTCCTTCTGCGGAAGAAAGGGATCCCGATTCTTGACCTTCGGTATCCGCGGACCGATGAAGAGGGAGTCGAATTCGTGGCCGCGATCCAGGAATTCCTGAAGAGCCTGCCCGGAGGTAGCCCATGAGCAAAGTAAGGATCGCCCAGCTCTCCTGTGGCCCCGAATATAGCGGGGTCCAGAAAGAGATCGAAGAGGCCGCGAGGGCGGTCGATGCGGAACTATTCTATCCTGATATCCGGCTGGAAGATATCCGATCGGGATTCGATAGTTTCGGACTTGACGTCAGAAGCCCGGACCTCCGGCTCTCGATCGCCCGGGCCCGGGCACTTGTAGAGGGCAAGATTGAGGCCGACGCGGTCTTCATCGCAACCTGTTTCCGATGCGCCGAGGCCGCCATAGTCAGAAATGAACTCCGCCGATATATAGCTGAGAACTCGAAACTGCCGGTCGTCAGCTATTCTTTCACCGAAAGGACCACTGCCGGAACCCTCCTGACCCGCATGGAGGCCCTCACCACCATTGCCCGGCGAAGAGCACTTCTGGCCCGTGAGATACAGGAAGGGCTCACCCTGGGTATCGATAGCGGATCAAGCACCACCAAAGCGGTAGTTATGCGGGACAACCAAATCATCGGCACCGGATGGCTGCCGACAACCGGTGTCCTGGCGAGTGCTGAGAGTGCAATAGAGCTGGCCCTCCAACAGGCTGGTGTCAAGAGATCTGAAATCCAGGCCGTTGGGACAACAGGATACGGCCGGTTCCTTGTCGGTGAGAAGATAAAGGCAGACCTCATTCAGGAAGAACTGACCGTCAACTCGAAGGGGGCAGTCTACCTCGCAGACACCCAGCACGGACCGTCAACGGTCATCGATATCGGGGGAATGGATAACAAGGCCATCAGCGTCCAGGACGGAATTCCCGGGACCTTCACCATGGGAGGGATCTGTGCAGGGGCCAGCGGGAGGTTTCTCGAGATGACCGCAAAGAGGCTCGGGGTGGACATCACCGAACTCGGGCCGCTTGCCCTCAAGGGCATGGCGAAGAAGGTCCCCATGAACAGCTACTGCATCGTATTCGGCACCCAGAGCCTTGTCAATGCTCTTGCGGCCGGGAGTACTCCCGAGGACGTCGCCGCGGCAGCCTGTCACTCCGTGGCAGAACAGGTCTTTGAGCAGCAGCTGCAGGAGATCGATATCAAGACCCCCGTGATCATGGTGGGGGGGACTTCTCTCATCGAGGGCCTGGTGAAGGCCATGGGGGACCTCCTCCAGGTCGAGATCGTGGTGCCTCACCATTCGCAATATATCGGTGCCGTAGGCTCGGCCCTCCTGGCCTCGGGTTTCATCAAGGGATAATGACATGGATGCCGTTGAATATTTCGAGGTGGAATGTCCGGAGAAGACCGGTGGCGACTATTACCGCCGTATCGCAGATGTCGTGCTCCTCGATCATAACCTCATACGGGTTGTCAGAAAACTGCATATCTTCATTGATCCGAGGATTCCTCTCTTCGTTGCAACGGGAGTTACGCGGAAGCTGCCAGGCGTGGTTCGCATACGGGACTTTGCAGATGTCAATGTGCAGGAGCAGAAAGTGACCATCTCCCTCGGGGAAGAGACCTATCTTGCCCCTCTGCTGAAGATCCTCTGGGGGAGGTATGGGAAGGAGAAGATCGAGCAGCCGGATCGGTTCACCATCGTTATCAGGAGCGAAGGAGCCGAGCTCAAAGAAATCGAGGATATACCGGTCTACGATCCGACTGAGTCGCTCTACAAGGATCTCATCTATGCCATGCAGGTGATCCAGCCCGAAGGATTTAAAGTAAGACGCCAGTATTACGGGAAAGAGAAGTTTTACCTGGTGGCGAGCGAGAACACCCTGCCCGAAAATGTCGAGGAGATCGTCCGGGAGAAATTTGCCCTGATGGGGGAGACCCTGTGAACCTTGTCCCGGTCACCTACAAGGGAGGGATCTATCGACACGATGAGATCATGGATCTGATAGAGGATCTCGGGGGGTACGTCATCCAGAAGCATGTCCTTGCCCAGGAAGTGGTCCTCCAGGCCCTGGTCCCAAAGGATGATATCCCCCTGATCGCATCCATCGCCCGTCCCCTGACCGGAGAGATTGTTCCTTCTCCCCTGGTGGGAACGGAGATAGCCGTCGTAACTATGAGCCTCGAGATACACCACCTGCCGCATGCTTCCTGTGATGTTGCAGAGTACATACGGAGAAACGGGGCTAAAACCAACATGGTAGGGCTCTCCCGTGGGTTTGGGAAACGCATCGCCCAGCTGAATGACGAAGAGAGAGACGTGATCAACGAGCACGACCTTGTAATCTTCCTCCTCGGTGACTTCCAGACGTGTATCCAGCACAAGTTCCCTGTTCTCCGGAGGGGTATAACCATACCCATCGTCATCAGCGGGGGGCCGGACAAAGAGACCCTGCAGAAGATCATCGATCCCCCGGTGGATGGCTACGTTGGCAATGTCGGGCGTTTCATGCACCGGACCAAGGAGTCGGAGGAACTCGAAAAACTCGACGAGGTTGTATCTGAAATCACCCGTGTTCTTGAGAACAAACGGGAAGAGATGTCAAAAGACCCCCCGTCAGTCTCCCCTGCCAGGCTTATGGACGTGATAAACGAACAGGTTGAGGAGATACACGACGTCCTCTCGCCGACCCCTGTTACCGTCCAGATGATGGGTCTCCGGGTGAAGCTTCCCTATGACACCTTTGCACCGGTTCTCCGGAAACTGACCCTGGAAGGGGAAGTGAAGGTCGGCGAGGTTGCAGATGTTGTGCCCTCACGGATGCGTGACTATATCCTGATCCGTATCAAGCCCTTCTCTGAAACAAACATCATGGTTTAATCTCTTTTTTTACTGGGCTACCTCTGCTGCCAACCCGTAATACTGGTATGCATCTGTTCGGAGAGAGGTGGTTGTATAGTGCCAGGTCATTCCTGCAGGAAGGTACTCGATTTCTGCTTCCACATTCCCGAGCACGTTCCCGCTTGCGTCGAACAGGTGATAGGTCACATGAAGGTACCTGAGGTTCGAGGGGCCGTCATTCTTCAGTCTTCCCTCGATAAAGACAGCACCAGCGCCGTCACGCTTTGCTAAAGAATCAATATAGGTAATGCGGTAATCGGGAGGTGCTTCATAGGGGACAAGCCCAAACGACCGCATGACGTAACCTGACGGCCTGTCCTCCAGTCTCACCTCACCGGCCGGTGTTCCGCTGGCCGTCGGCTGAATTACACCCGATTCTCCTGTCGGGGTCGCGGCCGGTTGTTCAGGTGGGGCTGAAGGGTACGGCTCCATACATCCGCTTGAAAGAAGACAGACAGAAAGCAACAACACAAGTGACAATGCCGGTATGAAAAAAGAGGCCTTCGGGACAGATTCCATGGTAAACTCATGTTCCCGCACGGCTATTAAACTGTGTCGGAGGTCTGCAGGCGTCCGGCCGTGCCTGATAGGGATAAGGAAAGTCCAAAGGACTCTCTTTGGGGATTTTAAGAGACTTTCTCCTTCTTTCTCTCAGGGTTTTCTTCATAGTATCCCGTGACGACCTATACAGCGTTTATGACCGATCTGGCAGAATTTGAAGAGACCTTAAAAGAGATCAGCGAACGCGGGGGTGAAGAGATGGCCTCCGAATGGATGAAGAACATCGAATGCGAGTTTGGACGGGCCCCCCTTATCTTCAAGCGGATGGCAGAGCGCCCCGAGGTCCTGATCTCGCACCTGCTCTACAAGGGAACCGTGACCCGTACCAGCTCCATGGAACCGAAATATGTCGAACTCATCTCCATGGCGGTTGGGGCGGCCCTCAAGTGCCAGCATTGTACCAGCTACCACATGCAGGCGGCAGCAAAAAAAGGCGCCACACGGGAAGAGATCCTCGAGACGATTCTTATTTCCGGGCTCATATCCAATTCATCCGTGCTTGCTAACGCCTATCGTATCTTTGATGAAAAAATGGCAGTCTGCTTTCCCTGCGAAAATGACGGTCTGCAGGATCAGGAGTGAACCACAAGTCTGCTCTCCATCCATTTATCCTTTTTTTCTATCTTCTCGGCGGAATAAGGCACTTTTCACCGTAGCCTATGAGGTCCCCCCGCCCGGCACGGCGAAGCCCTTCCTCGACCAGGTCACGGTTCCGGGCATCCCTGAAGTGAAGCAGAGCCCGCTGGATCTTCTTCTCGCGATCCCGGGGAACATGGAGTGGTTGCAGGTTGCCAGGATCGAGCCCCGTGTGGTACATGCAGGTCGACAGGGTCATGGGGGTCGGCGTAAAGTCCTGCACCTGTTCCGTGTAAAGGTCCTCATCACGGATGAACTCGGCAAGCTCCACCATGTCCTTAAGGGAGCAGCCCGGGTGCCCTGACATGAAGTAGGGGAGCAGATAGAGCCGTTTCTTTCCTGTTCCCTGGAGGGCTTCGAAACGCTCCCGGAAAGAAAGAAAGACCTCTGCTGACGGCTTTCCCATACAGTCTGTCACTTCCTTTGAGATATGTTCCGGGGCTATCTTGAGGTGCCCGGAGATGTGGTGGGTACAGAGATCCCCGAGGATAGCTGAATCATGGGGGCCGAACAGGTCGTACCGGACGCCAGAACTCACGAAAACCTTGCGGACCCCGGGAATATCCCGGAGGATCCGGAGCATCTTCCCCCACGGTTCAAGGGACCGTTCGAGGCTGGAGCATTCAAGACAGGAGCGATCCCGGCAGGTCCCGTGTATCTCCCATTGCCGGCAGAACATGCCGTACATGTTCGCCGTCGGCCCGCCGGCATCCTGGACAATACCCTTCCACCCGGGAAGGCGGGTCATCATCCTCACCTCCCGCACCAGTGATTCACTGCTCCGGCTCTGAATGATGCAACCCTGGTGGCAGGAGAGGGCGCAGAATTTGCAGTTCCCAAAACACCCCCGGTGGGTGACCAGGGAGAACTTCACGGGTTCGAGCGCAGGGACGGCTTCCCGGTAGGAGGGGTGCTCAGTCCTCGTAAACGGAAGTTCGTACAGGAGGTCCAGTTCCTTCGTGGACAGAGGCCGGGCGGGAGTGTTCTGGATTATGGCAGCTTTGGGATGCTGCTGGATAAGTTGTCGGCCCCGTACCGGGTCCTGCTCTTCAGCCATCATCCGACAGGCTCGTCCGAAGGCCTCACCGCTCTCTGTGACTTCCCGGAAGGAAGGAAGGATCACGGCTTCTGATACCGGATCCCGGCACTCCTTCACTCCTTCCCTGTACATCGTTCCCGGGATATCGCGGACATCCCGTATCTCTTCGCCATCTGAAAGGCGCCGTGCCGCGTCGCAGAGGGCTCGCTCCCCCATCCCGAAGACGAGAAGGTCCGCAGGGGCATCGGCAAGGATAGACTGGCGTACTTTGTCAGACCAGTAGTCGTAATGCGCAAAGCGCCTCAGGCTGGCCTCTATTCCTCCCAGGATAATCGGGGTATCAGGGAAGAGGGCATGGAGCCGGTCGGCATACACGAGAGCCGCCCGGTCCGGCCTCTTTCTTTTTCCACCGGGAGAGTAGACATCCCCCGACCTCTGCTTCTTCGCCGGGGTGTAGTGGTTAACCATCGGATCCACGGCACCGGACGAGACGGCAAAGAACAGGCGGGGAGCCCCCAGGCGTTTGAAATCTTCAGCCCGGGTCCAGTCGGGCTGGGGGATGATCGCCGTCGGGTATCCTTTCTCCCAGAGTGCCCTTCCCAGCAGGGCTGAGGCAAACGAAGGGTGATCGACGTATGCGTCCCCGGAAACGATGATGACATCGAAGCTGTCGATCCCGAGCCCGATTCCTTCCTCCCGTGTCAGGGGAAGGAAGAGAGGCTGCCTTTTCATGGGCGTATGATCTTGCCGGGTTCAGGGAGAACAAGCCCGGTCATGGGATCGCTCCTGCGGAAGATGGCCTCGACAAACTCGATGATGACGGCCTCGATGATGATGTAGGTGGTGGCCTTCTCCCGCAGGCAGCCGGTCAATGCCTCTCTCCCTCTTCCTACTGAGGCATGGAGGTGGATGTGCGGCTGTCCCTCTCCTTGCGTTATGGTGGCCAGACCCAGGACCTCCCAGCCGCCCTCGTAAGCATCGAACAACGGATCCGGAGGTAAGATTGGTACCTTGGGGCCAGTAACAATGCTTCCTTCCCTGAGTGCCCCGAGAATATGGATAAAACCCGCAGTGATCTTCTTCTCGACGACGAAATTCTGGAGCGTCCCCAGAAGGTCCTCCCCGTGATCAACCCTGATATAAAAGACCCGCCCCAGTTTCGCTTCTGTGTATTGCATGATCCCTGGTTCCTGTCATATCTGTTGGTTTAATGCATAAACCGATTCATGGCGGTACGGAGCCCCTTTACCTTCCTCCGACACCACCGCCACCAAACCCTCCGCCGCCACCGAAACCGCCTCCGCCAAAACCGCCTGAACCTCCGCCCTGGGAGGGTGGAGAGAAGAAAAGGACCGGGACAAATGCGCCCCTGATGCCTGTCACCGGAACGGCTGCCTCCGGGATATGGATATCAAGCTCTTTCATGGCCTTCTCCACTTTATCTCCGACTCCCAGGGTTGTTCCGTACACCAGCCAGGAGCCCCACATAGAGATATCCGCCGGCGAGTATTTTCGTATCATGGCCAGGTCGGAGAGGAAGTTTGCAAAAGCATCCCACTCGAGCTTCTCCTTATAGGCATCCCCCTTCCAGTGGCCAAAGAGGGTCGAGGGGAAGGCCAGGGCTACACCCGATTCAACGATCACTGATCCCCACAGAATCACGGCCGGGACAAGGATCCAGGAGAGAGAGACCGAGAGGATGATCAGCATGAAGGATATGGCACAGAGTGCGATTCCTGCAAACAGGAAAGGAAATACATGTTCCCTGCCATCGACGATGTAGCGTGTGACGATGGACGGGTCAGGTTTTTTCGTCACCATTGCCAGGTCCCGCTTGTATCCCAGGATCAGCCTCTCCGCATTCTTGTCGGTCTTCGCCCGTTCTGCCAGCAATTCAAGATCGGCAGAGTTCACGACGTTATCCTTTCCGATCGCGAGCAGGAAGGAGAGGACGCTCTGTTCATAGGGATCTGCTGACGATCCGGAGTTCACCTTGATCCTGGTATTCGCGCCCCCCGCCTCTTCGGTGATGGTGATCAGCTTTCTCATGTGGAGATCGAGCAGGGTTGCATAGTATCCGTCCTGGTCAAAGACCATGGCATCACCCTTGAACAGGAGGTTGACCACCCAGGGCTTCAGGGAAGGGTTGGGGACCGTGGACAGGTATTCTGGTACCGTGAACTCCTTCTCTCTCCCGAACCGCCAATATGCTGCCAGGAGGAGAAGGGGCGTGAGAATCGCAGCCACGAAGCCAAGGATCCTCAACACCTGGGCGACTGTGTAGGGGATGGTATCCCAGGGGGGATTGGCTGCCTCGGTCTTCGCCTGTACATCCTTTACATAGAGGGGAAAACCTGGGATCTCTGAAAGAGCGTCTTTTGAAAGGAGCATCTCGATGCCAAGCACTTCATCGGCCGGCACGGATCCTGTTATGACGTAGACCTCGCCTTCCCGTGCAACATTCAGGTAGGAAGGATGCGGGTAGATCTTCTGGACATACTTTGCGGGAACGGTTATGCGAAGGTCACGATAGGGAATGTGCTTGTCGACGAGATCAAGGTTGAGGTGGGCGGTTGTTTCGTCATACTCGAGGGGGGGATGGAGAATGTATCGATAACCGGCATCAAACGTTCCAGACGCAAAATACCGCGGATCATAGAGACCGACCTCGTTATCCAGGGCCATCTCCTGAACGAAGGCCCTGTCAGCCAGGCTCAAACTCCCATAGAGAGTCACATTGCCGTCGTATTCCTTGATATACCCGATAGTTCCCGGAGGATGATCAAGAGTGATAAATTCGATGTATGGCGTCGAGAGCTGTCCCGTTGAAAGCGGATCATTCCAGAACCTGAACAGCATGCGGTACTGCGACGGGGTTTTGACCTCGTACACGTAGTCTTCGATAAATACCCCGTTCCAACTGAGGTCCGCGGAATATGACTCAATGACAAGGTCCCCTTCCAGCAGCCCGGGAAGGCTGAAGGCCAGGAGACAGGCCCCCAGTCCGATCCCCATGGCAACGGCAACAAGGATCGCTATCTGACGCTTCTCGTCCACGTCTCTTCCCTTTAAAACTCAATCCGGGGGGGCGTCCTGATTGCTTCCTCGAATTCGAGATAGGTGAGCTTCTGAAGACCGAGGATCCGTGCCACGAAATTCGAGGGTATCACATCGACGAGGGTGTTGTACTGCTGGGAGATATTGTTGTAGGTGTATCTCTGCCTCGCGATCTCTTCTTCTACCCCTCGCACGGCATCCATGAGACTCATCACCGTGGTATTCGTCTTGAGGTCCGGGTAGTTTTCGGCAACGGCGAAAAGCCTTCCGAGGATGGATCGTGACTCGCGTTCGATCTCATTCAGATCTCCCGGGCCCGCTGTGCCCACTCCCGCCCGCATAGCGGTAACCTTCTCAAGGGTCTCCTTCTCAAACTTCGCATAACTCTTGACCGCACCGAGGAGCTGGTCGATCATGTCCAGCCGTTTCTTCATAGCCACCCGGATCTGGCCGAGCGTTGCTTCTGAAGAGTTCTTCAGACTGAAGAAGCGGTTATAGATCCCGATGAAATAGAGGACAAGTCCGATTACGACGAGAAGGACAAGCCCGCCTATGATCCAGGGAACAAGACTACCAAGTGCCATGAGAACTCCCAGTAGAGATAGGCACCTCAATTGAAAAGCATTCCCTGAATAGTCTACTCAAGGACCATCGTCCCCGCCACCCGGAGTTTTCCTCCCTCAAGATAATGGAGAACCAGTCGTGCGCCAGGGAGGAAGACCAGCTCCGTCTCGGCCTTCAGTGTTAACCGTGGTCGTCTCCAGTCTCCGGAATTGTCAACAAAGGCCACCCTCGATGCAAGGAACTGCATCCAGTGACCGGCGTGGAGGACCATCCCCTCACGGAGCGGCGCCGGCCAGTACCTGGTCAGGGTCGCCCTCCCGGAGAAGATGTTCGAGGAGCTGAGGGAGGGGTTAGCCGAGAGGACATATCCCCGGTCAAGGTCCTCGATCTCCACTCCCTTGAGGGCCAGGCCGACGCGGTCCCCGGACGCGGCCGATTGTGCATCGTCATCGTGTTTCTGGATGGACCGGACCTGGGCAACCTTCTTTGTGGGCCATACCCGGAGGGCATCGTGCCGGGCAATCTCTCCTTCGACGACTTCTCCGAGAACAACGGGCCCGATCCCCTTCACCAGATAGAAATGGTCGATCGGAACCGCACCGGGCTTTCCCCTGCCGCCATTCCCGGGAAGCGATTCCACCTCCTGCAGGAGAAGTTCACGAAGCGCCATGCGGTCGTCGGCGATCAGCTGGTAGGCTTCAACCGTGGTCCCCTGGATCAGAGGAGCAATCTGCCCTGGCTCGAGGTAGTTGCGGAGCACGATGAATCCCTTTTTTATCCCAATGCTGTCCAGCATGATCACGCACTCCCCGAAAGCGGCACTGATCTCGTCGACCACGAGCACTGCCCTTGATGCCAGGGAGACCGCCAGGAAGAGAGACGAGAGGCGGTCCGGGTATCGTGATGGCTCGATACAGGTGACCGTATGCGGTCCCCTCTTCAGGTTATAAAAAGTGATATCAGAGCTCGTCCCCTTCTTCCCGAGCTCCTCTGTATAGGACTCCGGTCCGATCACCGCGACCGTGAGATTGGTCATGCCCCCAGTATCTGGCATGCCATATTATCAGCATTTACCTTCTGCTTTTCCGGGCACGGACATCCTTCAGTGCATCGAGGAGTTCGTCGGTCGACCGGACAAGGTGCGCTGACTGCTCAAGCATCAGGTTGACATGTTCGTCCGGACCTGCCATCCTGAAATCAGTCCGGATAGCGATCACAGGAATGCCCCGGCAACAGGCATACCCCATCTCCCAGGCGGTTCCTGAATCAGCATCGGCTCCATCGATAACCGCAACGACCATGTCTGCCTCTTCAAGCTCTTCAAGATTCCGGGCGTATATCCTGCGGTGGGCTTCCTGATCACGGTGGGGGATATCATCACCGGCTTCCTGGGGGAGGAAGACGTCAAAGAGATGGTCTTCAAGGAACCGGGCGAGCCTGCTGTTATATTCTTTTTCAGCGGATGAGAACAAGGGTGCGGCAAGATAAATCCGGTAGCAGGAGAAATCTGAAACCTCGCGTGCAGGAATATCCAGAAACCGGGAAAGAAAAACGCCCCTTCCCTCCTTCCGTTCCGGCCGGGTTCCGGCTGCACCGGTATAATGTGTCGTAATCCCGCAGCAGGGAGAAGAATCCACCCCGATTATGCAGAGCGGCGGCCCTTGTTTCGCTATGATATCCCTGATCCCTTTCTCCAGATCATCGGCAAGCCGGGCAAACTCCGGGGTTTCGAACCTCTCTGTGTCGGAGAAAGGTTCCCTGTCGGGTCCGAAGAAAAGGAATTCGGGGCAGGGGAGGGGGATAATCTCTATGTTGAATCTCCTGCACCGTTCAACAGCCCGGAAGTACCAATCGAGATCTTCCTTCCGGGTGATTCCGCGGGCCCTGAGTTCCGGGTTCAGGATACAGGGGGAGACCAGGACGTACATTGATAGAACAGTGAGATGAGAGATGATAGATGATCCCTCTCTATGCCTACAGGGACAACAGCTGCCATCCCCGGAAGTGTTCGGTCAAGAAACTTGAACGCTCCGGACTGGTGAGGATACTCTCCAGGATCTCTCACATTCCCCGGAACACCCTCCTTCTTGATCCAACCGCGGAGCAGGCCATCTCCCCCGCCGATCTTCCTGCCCGGTCCATCACCGTTCTCGACTGCTCCTGGGAGGTGCTTGATACCGGGGCGGTGAGATCCTGGAGAAAGCGGCGGGCCCTCCCCTTTCTCCTGGCAGCCAACCCGGTAAACTTCGGGAGGCCCTGGCGCCTGAGTTCGGTTGAAGCCTTCGCTGCCGCCCTGTTCATCTTAAAAGAGCCGGAACAGGCGGCATCTGTCCTCGGGACTCAGAATTGGGGATGCCGTTTCCTGGAACTTAATCGTGAATTACTGCAGGATTATGCGGCTGCAGCAGACAGTAGTGAAGTGATCCGGATACAGGAACAGTATCTCTAAAGCTGCTGAATGATGAGCACTCTCTCATCCCCCTGGGGAAGTCCCGCGGACTTTGCCTGGACAGGTACGATCCTGTTCCCGGTCAGGGGGATCAGGTTGATCTGCATGGTCTCTTCCTGGCCGGAGAGTATCTGGCGTTCTTCCGCAGGGAAAAAGACCGAGAGGCTGGAACCGAGGACCAGCTGCCGGTCCCCTTCAACCATCTCGATGAACCGCTCGTTTGCCCAGAGGATCGTTCCATGCTTGTCTGACAGGAGTACCGCATCCTGCATCAGGTCAAGAACCGATTCCAGCTCCTGTCTCATTCGTGTCAGTTCCAGCAGCTGTGCTTCTTCAACTTTTGGCAAAGCTGTCCCTGCCTCCCCCGCGTCAATCTTTCGGAGAGATTCACGGGCCCGCTTCCAGGCAGAGATATCCCGGATCGACTCGATGGCCCCAATTGTCTTCCCTTCGTGATCAACGAGGGATGTGGCCTTGCCCCAGAGATATGCTCCTTTCCCCCCGTTCATGGTGGGAATAAAGGCCTCGACATAGATGCTGTCGCCAAACCTCCTGACCTTCGGAAACTTCCGTGCGAGCTCGTGGGGAGGAAGATCAAGGACATCGACAAGGATGGGCCTTTCTCCTTTGTAGAATTCAAAAGCGTTCCGGAAATCCGTCTTACCGAGCACTTCTTCTCTCTTCACTCCCGAAAGGCTCTCAAGTGACCTGTTCCACCCTATGACACGGTGAGTTCCATCGATAATAAGGGTGGGATCGGGCATGAATTCGAGGGTCTCCGAGAGCTTCTGGAGGGAACTCTTCAGGGTCATCTCAATATTCTTGAAGTCCGTGA
The DNA here is from genome assembly GCA_028679325.1 of Methanoregulaceae archaeon. GTDB lineage: Archaea > Halobacteriota > Methanomicrobia > Methanomicrobiales > Methanospirillaceae > UBA9949. Next base: position 13,751 of record JAJRBS010000103.1, read on the forward strand.
TGTTCACAAAGGATGCCAGGATGGAGACGATATTTCCCGCCTCATCCCTCGTCTTGCGAAAAGATACGGTAAAGTAAAGAGGGCGTCCATTCCGGTGATTCAGGAGTATTTCCCCGTCCCATCTGCCCTCCGATTCCAGGACGGCAGTGATCTCCGCCCAGGGAGGGGTAACGGTCTCAAACCGGGAAAGGATCTCCTGTGGCCCTTTTCCCCGGATTTCAGAATACTCGCATCGGAATTCTTTCAGGAAGGCATCGTTCGCATATATCGCCCGGTACTGAGGATCGAAAATGGCCAGTGCGTTGATGGAAGAGGCTATGGCGGTATCCTTGAGGTGGATCTCTTCCCGGAATTTCTTCATCTCCGTGATGTCGATAAACGAGGCCATCAGGCAGAGAGGTATACTACTTGTATCCTTCACCACTGTTGCCGAGAGAAGAGCACTAAATCCGGTTCCGTCTTTTTTCAGGGGTACGACTTCTCCCGACCATCCTCCTTCATCCTGAAGGGATTTCATTACCGTACTGAGGTCTCCCTTCCCACCCGGATTGTTGTGGGAAAAAGCCTGGAGGGGTTTCCCGAGGACCTCCGATTCTTCATCGTAACCGAACATCGAAAGAAACGACCTGTTCACATAGGTCACGGTTCCTCGAAGGTCGGCAATGCCAATCCCATTGATCGAGGATGAGATGGCCATGTCCTTGATGAGCATCTGTCTCTCGGCCGCTTTCTTCTCTGTGATGTCCCTGCCAACACCCTGATACTCCAGGATGTTGCCCTGGTTATCAAAGATCGCCCGGTTCGTCCACTGATGCCAGCGCAGGCTGCCGTCTCTTCCTCTCACCTGGTGTTCGACTATTCCCACAGGGCTTTCAGGCGTAAGGCGACCGATGCAATCGATGACCTCTTTCTGCTCTTCTTTTGAAATAAACTCAAGAATACTCCGGCCGATAAATTCGTCTTTTCCGATATTGAAGGCCTGGCTGAGTGCCTGGTTGACAAAAAGAATGGTCAGATTCCTGTCAAACCGGTTCACCATTTCAGTCTGGTCTTCGACAATAGCCCGGTATTTCGCTTCACTGACTTTGAGCTGTTCCTCTATCTTTCTCTTGTCTGTAATATCTTCGAATATGAGAGTTGTGCCCCGGGAGCCGTCGTCAAAGACGCTGGGTATTGCCTTGATGTTGAGAAACCGCGTCATCCCTTCGCGGGTGCAGGAGGACTCCTCAGAAACCTCTCCGGTTTCATACGCTCTCCGCGCAAGGGACTCAAGAGCCCCCCCTTCAATCCCGTTGATGACCCCAGACTGTATCGGATTTCCGATAAAATCTTCCTTTTTTTCTCCAAAATAGGAAAAAAAGTTTTCATTTGCCTCGACTACCCTGAAATCGCTGTCCAGGACAAGTATCTGCGCACTGGTGAACTTCAGCATCGATGAGATGGGAACCCGGTTCGAGAGATAGTAGACCTTGGCGTTCCCGTACATCCTCATCTCAACCTGGCCGGTGATGAGGAGGATCTCGAGATACTTGGCCACAGAATTCCGGTTTATCTTCAGGTTATGGGAAATATCGGATATAGTCAGCCCTTTCGGCTTTGTCTTAAGAAGTTTTTTTATTCTGGTGATCTTTTCCTGGTCGAGGATCATGACAATTCGATCATGCTTCCCTTGGCCAATTAAATATTTGCCCGGGGCGGACATCCTCCGTTTTTCGGACGAAGGAAATCGGACGAAGAAAAACCTTGATGCCCGGGGGGGAGGTACAAACTGTTATGCAGAACCGGATTCAAAAGACCTGTTTCCGGAGGTGACATCTCCTCATGCAACCAGGATTTTTGGCGTTTTCAAGACTGTCCATGAGGATCCCTCGAAGGAGGGTACAGGAGTCGGGCTGGCAATAGTCGAACGGATCGTTCACCGCCATGGCGGGAAGATATGGGCCCTATCGGTTCCGGGTAAAGGCACAACCTTTTTCTTCACTCTCGGAGAGGTTAAAGCATGAATTCCGGGGGAGCGGTTTCAGAGATACTCCTGGTTGAGGATAATCCCAATGATGTAGAACTGATCCTTCATGTCTTCCAGTGGTGTAACCTGGCCGACAGGATCCATGTGGCCTGGAACGGCGAAGAGGCCCTTGACTACCTTTTCGGGACAGGTAGTTATGAAGGAAAACCCGGCATGAAACCCAAGGTGATCCTCCTCGACCTCAAGCTCCCCAAGGTGGATGGGCTCGAGGTGCTGAGAAAGATCAAGGGGGATTCATCCACCCGATCGATCCCTGTGGTCGTCTTCACCTCTTCACGGGAAGAAAGGGATATTCTTGACAGTTACAATCTCGGTGTTAACAGCTATATTGTCAAACCGGTACAGTTCGATCAGTTCGCAAACGTTATCAGGGATCTGGGACTCTACTGGCAGGTCATCAACCAGCCCCCCGTTGACAATGGGACTCGGAAAAAGGCAGAGTAACGTCTTTTTCAATCTAAAAAAAATGTCTTTTCACCTCATTTCTCTGCCCTGATGCTATCCTGCAGTAAAAGAACATCTGATCCAACTTTGGTGTACTCTTCATTTTCCCATCATATCCGCTACCAGGAGATAATAGGCAGCCAGCCCTTTCCAGGGGCCCCAGCGGTCAGCAATCTTCCTGACGTCCTGACCAGAGATATCCCCGCCGGCTTCGTATCGCCTGGCTATCACCCTCCGGAGTCCCAGGTCATCGGCGGGTATAATATCAAGCCTGTGCAGGCCGCGAAGGACGATAAGCTCGGCAGTCCATCGACCGACACCCTTTAACTTCTGAAGCTCCCCGATGATCTCTTCGGAATCCTTGATTGCACGGAGGCCTTCGAGGTTAAGTTCTCCCAGGTGAATCTGTTGTGCTGTGTTCCGGATGTATTCACCCTTCATGGCCGATAAACCGCAGGCCCGGAATTGCTCGGGCTTGCCGGAAGCGAGTCTTTCAGGGACTGGGAAGGCATAGTATGTCTGTCCATCCACGAGAAGAGGATCGCCAAACATTTTTGTCAGTCGTGACTCGAGAGTTCGGGCAACAGCCAGGGAGATCTGCTGTTCAATGATGGAGTCAACGAGCGCTTCAAAGACTGTCGGCGTTGATGGTGCCTTCAGCCCCCGGAGGCGTTGTGTCAGATGATGGAGAGGGGGATCATCTTTGACAGACTGGTAGAAGGGAGCGAGATAATCGTTCAGGTTGAGTATACGGGCGATCATTTCTCCGGCCTGTTCCCTGTATCCCGATTCCGAAGCTGTATCCCCGGTTACCCTGACCTTCAGGACAGGGTGATTCGTTGTCCCCGTTGAATGTACATCAGCAAGAGCGAGTGTCTCCCCAAGCAGGATAACCTGCCAGAACCTGCCGTTCTCTGATTTGCGGATCTGAAGATCACCTGTTGCGAATACCCCGGTGCTCAGGGTGAAGTCGTAGGGTGGGACGGGATTGAGGTTGAAACTGATAGACTCCATGGGAGGACACATAGGCTCTGGCTTTTTCCAAGTTAATCTTTCCCGATACTGCCCCGGTCTGGGAGGTCCCCTCTCTTGAGCCTTTCCCGGTTGCTAACGGGATAGTATGAAGATCTTTTCCTTTCTTCAACACCAAACACTCTCTTTTTCTATCCTTCCACGGCAATCCCAACCTTTAATTTCTTCTCCCCCGAAAACCTCCCATATGATCAGAGTCGCCATCAACGGGTATGGAACCATCGGCAAGCGTGTTGCTGACGCCGTCGCCGCACAACCTGACATGAAGGTGATCGGGGTCTCGAAAACGAAGCCGAGCCATGAGGCATTTGTCGCCAGGTCAAGGGGTTATCCGCTCTACATAGCTGACATATCAAAGAAGGGAGTCTTCGAGAAAGCCGGGTTGCCTGTCGCCGGAAGTATCGATGAGATGCTGAAGGCTGCTGATATCGTGGTTGACGCCACACCGGGCGGTGTTGGGGTGAAGAACAAGCCCCACTATGAGAAGCTCGGCCTCAGGGCCATATGGCAGGGGGGAGAGGACCATGAGGTTGCCGGTTTTTCGTTCAACTCTGACTGCAATTATAAGGAGGCTCTTGGCAAACAGTTTGCCCGGGTTGTTTCCTGCAACACAACAGGTCTCTGCCGGATCATCCAGGCCATGGATAAGGCTTATGGTGTGGAGAAGGTACGGGCAGTCATGGTCCGCCGGGGAGGGGATCCGGCTGACATAAAGAGGGGGCCCATCGATGCCATCGTGCTCAATCCGGTTCATATCCCCAGCCATCACGGTCCCGACGTTCAGAGCGTGTTACCGCACATCAATATCGTGACCCTGGCCATGATCGTCCCGGTCACCATGATGCACATGCACGTTGTGCAGATGGACCTGAAGAGAGAAGCGGCCAGGGAAGATGTGATCGGAATCATCGAGAAGCATCCGCGGATGGGACTTGTCAGAAAAGCCACCGGTATAACCAGCACGGCAGAATTGAAGGAGTACGCCATGGACATGGGCCGCTGCCGGTCAGATCTCTGGGAAAATGGCATCTTCGAGGAATCTGTCTCCTGCCTTGGGAAGGAACTGTACCTTTTCCAGGCCATTCACCAGGAGGCGGATGTGGTCGTTGAGAACATAGATTGTATCAGGGCTATGACCAATACCGTGAAGGATGCCGCAAAGTCGGTAGAGATGACGAACAAGGCGATGAATTTTATAGCTATTCAATAGAATGCAGGGACGAAAAATAACGAAACTTTTTTCCTGTCGATCAACCTTGGTCTGACTCTCATAATCATTAACTTCCTCCAGCGCTCATGTATTTCAAATGGATCCCTATGAGCTGGCCACGAGGAATACAGTCGAGGTAATCACGGATGATGAGCTGCATCGACTCCTTGGCAAGACTCATAAAAAAGTCTACGCCGGCTATGAACCAAGCGGTGAGATTCATCTCGGGCACCTGGTGACCATCAACAAGCTCATCGACCTTCAGGAGGCGGGCTTTTCTGTGGTCGTCCTCCTTGCGGATCTTCATGCCTTCCTGAACAGGAAAGGCACGATGGAGCGGGTCAGGGAACTGGCAGAATATAACAGAAGGTGTTTCGAGGGACTCGGCCTCCGTGACGTCACGTATGTGCTCGGCTCCGATCTCCAGCTTTCTCCTGATTACCAGCTCAAAGTCCTCGAGCTCTCCCAGCAGATAACCCTGAACCGTGCCAGGCGGAGCATGGATGAGGTGGGAAGGAACATGGAAACCCCGACGGTCTCCCAGATGATCTATCCCATCATGCAGATGGTGGATATCGC
>JAJRBS010000025.1 GCA_028679325.1 Methanoregulaceae archaeon
GGTTCCTGGAACGGATGGGATTTGAGCGGATAAAATCAGAACTCCTGACCCTCCTGCCCTATATTCCCTTAGAGGACATGAAATAAGGGCGGGATTTTCTCTTCATTTCACGCTGGTCATCACCGATTCCACCTGTTTTCTTACCACCAAAAACGCGAAAACTTCGCTGGCTGAACGGGACAGCGCAGAACTGCACATACCTTGATGTGGAGGAGAGCCGAGAAAACTATCCATGATGAGGGTTCTCCTGGTCAACCTTCCGGAGAGCCGGCAGAATCTTCTCAGGGAGTGGGAAGCGTGCGGGGAGATAACGCTGCATTTCCTGCCGGAAGAGAAGGAACTCCGGGAGGCCCTGTCAGACCAGGACTACGACACCGCCGTGGTACTGGGCGGACCGGCCGGTGCTCCTGCACTGAAAACCCTGCAGCAGATCCGCAGCCTCGATCCGTCCCTCCCCCTGCTCTTTCTGACCGAAACACTTGACGTTGATCAGGGCTCTGCAGCACTCCAAGCCGGGGCTGATTGTTACCTGTGGGATTATACCAGGGACCGGTTCCCGGACCTGGTGATCCCGGTTATCAGGAACCTGGTCGAGCACCGCAGACGCGAAGAACAGCTCGTCAGGGACAACATCACCATGCGGGCCATCCACGACGCCTCACCGGTTGCTGCCTGCGTGATCAAAGATCACAAGATCGCCTGGGTAAACGCCATCATACCCCGGAAACTCGGGTACACCGAAGAAGAGCTGATCGGGTCCGACCCGGTCCGTCTCTTCCCGAGTGATGAAGAGCATCACCGGATCGATGCCGGGCTCTACGAGCCGGCAATGGAAGGGGGATGGGGCATGGTCGAGGGAATGCTGAAACGAAAAGACGATGCCCTGATCAGCTGTCAACTCCTCTCCCGCCCCATCGACCCTGAGGATCCGGGCAAAGGCCAGATCGTCATCGGCCAGGACATAACCGACTATGTCCGCATCAGGGACCTGCTCCGGAAGAGCGAAGTCCGTTACCAGGACCTTCTGGACAGCGCAAACGGCATCGTCCTTCGCGTGGACACCCGGGGCATGATCCGTTTCATCAATAAGTTCGGGGCAGGCTTTTTCGGATTCAGCCCGGAGGAACTCGTGGGAAAACATCTGGTGGGCACGATTCTTCCCCGGAAGTCAAGCACTGGACGCGACCTTGAGCAGATGGTCCGGGACGTGATGCAGAACCCGGAAGAGTTCGAAGTCAACGTGAATGAGAATGTCAAGCGGAATGGCGAAAGGGTCTGGATCGCGTGGACCAACCGGACGATCCGGGATGACCAGGGAAAGGTCATGGAGATACTGACCATTGGCTATGACATCACCGACCGGAGCATTGCAAAAGAATCTCTCACGACGCGATCTGCTTCGTGGATCAGCAAATTCCTGGAGGGAACGGACATCAGGGAAGAGGTGTTCGAAGAAGTCTATGCCCTGGCGCTCGAGCTTTCCCGGGAAGGGAGAGAGGGCAAGCGGGTCGGAACCACGTTCATGATAGGCAGTGCCCCGGAAGTGCTCGGGCGGTCGACCCAGTTGATCCTCAACCCCTTTGAAGGCCATCCCCGGTCCGCGAGAAACGTGATTAAGAGCGAGATCCGGGAAACAGTCAAAGAACTCTCCCAGATCGACGGCGCATTTGTCATCTCCGGTGACGGCACCATCGAAGCGGCCGGGCGCTACATCACCATCGATACCAGCCGGGCTTCGATCCCGAAAGGCCTCGGGACACGTCACGCATCAGTGGCAGGGATCACCCAGGAGACACCGGCGGTCGGGATCGTCCTCTCGCAGAGCGGGGGAAAGGTCTCGCTCTTTAAGGACGGAAGCATCTTCAGGGTCATTACTGTCAGGGAGTGAGCCGGGTGGAGAAAATTGCAGAGTCATTTCTCTGAATGTCATTGAAATGTGCATCAGCTGCCTTCTGTTATCTTCGACTGCACCCTCGATGGAAATCTCTATTATATCGGGGAGAGGTGGCGGGGCGACTGAGGTTCGGGGATTACCCTTCTCAGCCCCCCAGCACGACCGTGATCCCGGCGATGATGATCCCGATCATGGATGAGCCGAAGCCCATGAGGAGGCGGGAGAAAGTATCTTTCTCAATGGCCCGGAAGTATCCGACACCGAAAAGGAGAAAGATCCCGAAGAGGTTCGATACCGCCAGGGCACGGACGACATTATTGATGAAGAAGAACGGGCTGACAACAATCAGGCCGGCAGCAGCGGAGAGGATGAAGGTGCCGCCGATGATTGTCGCGGCCTCCCGCGAGGTCAGTTTCTCCCTTCCCCCAACGGCGGACAGGTAGCTCACCAGTTTCTCATACAGCAGGGTCCGGTTATCCGGGGGGATATTCCGGAGGATGGTGTCGTCGAGCTGTTCCCCTATCAGATCTACCGCGGATCCGGCGTTCTCCGGTGACTTTGAGAACTCGATGATCTTGTTTTCATGCCTGATGATGTAGTTTCGCTCCCAGCAATAGAAGAGGCCGTCGGCAACACCCCAGGCGATGCAACAGAAGAGTGCGGCCAGGATGACCTTTGTGAGGATGAATTCGAAGACCACCGGATAGCCCCGAAGGACGCTGGTGAAGGTCATGGCGATGATGACCCCGTACATGACCTCTGCACCGGCCCAGTACTTCCCGATATAATCAGCGAGCGCCATGGCAATTCCTCTGACTTAAGATACTGTTCATCCCTGATATCAAGGAAGCTTCAGGAATGAGCCCGGACCATCAGGCATACAGGTTCATTGAATCAAAAAGACAAATTCAAAATACGACGGATGCAGATATGGATGATTTTATGAGGAAATGGGGGCTTATTGGGAAGGCGCTTGCCATTACAGCAGTTCTTGTTGTCGTTCGTTTTCTTATCGATGCATTACAGTATGATATCCTGACCCTCACCAACCTGATCACAGCTTTCATAGGAGGTGCAATATTCACCGTTGCTATCATTTTTGCCGGTACCCTGACAGATTATAAAGAAAGCGAAAAAATT
>JAJRBS010000052.1 GCA_028679325.1 Methanoregulaceae archaeon
CGCTCCGACCCCGTCCGCGATCTCCTGGAAGGCCTTAAAATCGATGGTCCTCGGGTAGGCGCTCGCTCCGCAGACGATGACCTTGGGCCGGACATTCCTGGCCAGTTCTTCAACGGCCCCATAGTCGATGGTCTCGGTTTTCAGGTCCACCCCGTACTGGGTCACCTTGTACAGCCGGCCACTGAAGCTGACCGGTGACCCGTGGGAGAGGTGTCCGCCCTGGGCGAGGCTCATGGAGAGCATGGTGTCTCCGCACTCCATGGCCGAGAAGTAGACGGCCATGTTGGCCTGCGTCCCGGAGTGGGGCTGGACGTTGGCATGATCGGCATGATAGAGCAGCTTGAGACGGTCCCGGGCCAGGTTCTCGGCCACGTCGTGGAACTCGCATCCGCCATAGTACCGCTTCCCGGGATACCCCTCGGCGTACTTGTTGGTCATGATGGAGCCCATGGCCTCCAGTACTGCCCGGGAGACCAGGTTTTCGGAGGCTATCAGCTCGAGGCCGTTTAATTGCCGGAGCCGTTCGTTTTCGAGAACGGCGGCTATATCTGGATCGGTTGTGGCCAGGTAGGACATGTAGTACAGGGTCGTCTCTGATCCGTGTAATACTTTTGTCTCACCACGGGGGATGAGCGGTGGAGGAGGGCTTTCCCGCAGTTCTTTCGTTGTTGCCGCGGAAAGCGGGTGAACTGCAGGACAATATGATACCAGGGACGACCACGCCTGGCGGGATCAATGTCCGGGAAAATCGGTTCTCGTTTTGCTTTTCATGCAAAAATCCGGGAGCAAACTATTATAGGGGGAGAATCCATGTTTATCACATAGTGTTCTGATGATGCCGGAGGATTATAAAAGATCGCTGCTGAAGGACATCTCTGATCAGAAGGAGAAGGATATGGAGAATCCAAGAAAGGAGAGCATGCCACCTGCCACCCCTGAGGAACGGATTTCCGCCCTGGAGAAGAAAGTTCGGGACCAGGACGCCCTGATCAAGGGCCTTACCGAAGAGTTCCTGGACCTCAAGTCTATCACCATGCGCCTGAGCAAGGTCTCAGAGCGGCCTGAGGTCAAAGTCAACCGGCCTCCCACCACCGCCACGGTCGGGGGAACGGGAACAGTCGTTGTCGCGAAGAGGCCGGTCCCCACGACCGCCGCACGGGCCCCTCCGCCTCCGGAACCGGAGAAGATGGAGATGATCATGCAGCCCGACGGGATGCTCAAGCCCGAGGTGAGGAAGGCGTCGAGCGACTACATCGTTGCCTCGGCGGGTTATTCCAAGAAGGGGAAGGACCAGAACCAGGGAGCCGGGAAGAAGAGCACCCTGATCGTGGCCGAAGACGAAGAGAAGGAAGCCCCGAAGAAGTAACGGGAGACCCGGTCATTGCACATCACTGAGCTCGAGATAGACAACTTCAAATCATTTTCAAAAAAGACCAAGATACCCTTTTTCGGGGGCTGCACGGTGATCTCCGGCCCGAACGGGTCAGGAAAGAGCAATATCATCGACAGCATCCTGTTCGCCCTAGCCCTCTCTTCCTCGCGGACACTCCGGGCCGAGAAGCTGACGGACCTGATCAACCTCTCCGCCGGGAAGCACACCGCCGAGGTCTCTATCAGTTTCTCTGACGGGACGAAGATACGACGGCGGATCAAGAGGACCGGGAGTGGCTACTACAGCTACAACTATTTGAACGAAAAGGTCTGCAAGCAGTCCGATATCACCGATCTTCTGGCAAAGTCCGGGATCAAGCCCCACGGCTACAACGTGGTGATGCAGGGAGACATCACCCGCATCATCGAGATGAGCGACTTCGAACGCCGGAAGATCATCGATGAGATAGCCGGGGTTGCGGAGTTTGATGCCAAGAAGGAGCAGGCCATCCGGGAGCTCGAGGTGGTGCGGGAGAGGCTCGAGCGCGAGGAACTGTTGTTAAACGAGCTCGCCGGCCGGCTTGTCGGTCTCGCCAGGGAGCGGGAGCAGGCCCTTGTCTACCGGGAGTGGGCCGAGAAGCTGAAGACTTTCGAGAGCTGCCGGGCGGCGGCCTTCCTGAATGCCAAGGAGAAAGACCTGGCGAACCTGGTCCGGCTTGCCGACGACCAGGAGCTGGCCCGGTCACGGATTGCCGGTGACAGGGCTCTCGAAGAGAACGAGAGATCCTACCTTGCGGCGGACCTCGAAGACCTTTCCAAGCAGATCAACCAGAAGAGCGGGGCCGAGTACATGAAGCTGATCGCCGATCTCGAGGAGGCGAAGGGCGAGATCCGGCTCTCGGAGCAGACGATCGCCCGCCTGCAGAAGGAGAAGGAGGGGAACCTCGAGGGCATGAACCGGGCCTTCGTGGACCAGAAGAGGGCAGAGGGGAGGATCGCGGAGTGCGCCAAGGCCATCCGGGAGCTCTCCATTGACCGTACCAACCTGGCCATGGAGGTGGCAGCGGCAAAAGGACTGATCGAGAAGCTCTCGGCCGATATCGAGTTCCAGAGCAAAGATGCCGAGGGGGCGAAAGACGAGCTCTTCACCCTGCTCCAGTCCATCGAGGCCCGGAAGGGCGACCGATCGGCGATCCTCCGGGAAAAAGACCTCATCCTCGAGAAGAGCCGGATGCGGACCTCGGAACGGGAGAGGCTCGAGGAGCAGGTCCGGGCGCTCGAGGCCGAGATAGGGTCCCGCTCCGGTCAGCAGTCCTCCGTCGAGGGGCAGCGGGCCGAACTCACCCGGTCCCGGGAGGAGCTCGAGCGGGAGATCTCCACCCTCGAGGCCGGGACCTTCGGAAAACGCTCCACGCTTGAACGGCTCCGGGAGGACCTGAAGGCCGCCGAACAGGAGGCTGTCCGCCTGGAGGCCCAGCAG
>JAJRBS010000054.1 GCA_028679325.1 Methanoregulaceae archaeon
ATCTCGGGATAGGCGAGGTCGAGCCTCTGGATCCCGGTGGAGATGATATCCGCGATAAGTGTCCGGGCTGCCCACTTGAAGTCAGCGGGGATAACATACCAGGGCGCAAAGTCCGTGCTCGTCTTTTCAAGCATGGCCTCGTAGGCTTCCTGGTACTGGTCCCAGTACTGCCGCTCGGCAAGGTCTGAAAGCGAGAACTTCCAGTACTTCTCCGTATCCTGGAGCCTGTCGGCAAGCCGCTGCTTCTGTTCATCCTTTGAGATGTGGAGGAAGAACTTGAGGATGAGAGTCCCGTTCCGTGCCAGGTGCTGCTCGAAGGCAACGATATCCTCGTACCTGCCGTTCCAGAACCTGTTGCCCCGTTTCCCCGGCGGAAGTTGCTGGCCTTCGAGGATCCCGGGGTGGACCTTGACCACCAGGACGTCCTCGTAATAGGACCGGTTGAACACCCCGATCTCTCCCCGGCCGGGAAGAGCCTTCGAATAGCGCCAGAGGAAGTTGTGATCGGTCTCCTCGGGGGTCGGGACCTTGAAACTGTTCACCCGGCATCCCTGGGGATTGACCCCTGACATGACATGCTTGATAGTCCCGTCCTTGCCGGCGGTGTCCATACCCTGCAGGATGATCAGGACAGAGTAGATGTTGCTCGCATAGAGCAGTTCCTGCGCTGCCGCGAGGCTCGCACGGTTCGCATCGAGGATCTCCTGTGCCCGTTCCTTGACCGCTTCTTTTCCCGCCTCCTTCAGTTCCTTGCTGGCCGCCCAGCTGGTCGGGAAATCCGCAAGCCTCACCCTCTGTCCGGGAGCGACCCGGACCCTGCTGATAAGTTTCTTCCGTATCATGTCTGTTTCACCCCTCCCGGAAGGATCTCCGCGATCCTCCCTTTGAACTGGCTCATGTAGAGCTCATAGTAGAATCCTTTGGACTTCATCATCTGATCGTGCGTACCCCGCTCGACAATCTCCCCGTTGTTGATCACCAGGATCTGCTGGGAACTCCGTATCGTGCTCAGGCGGTGGGCGATCACGAAACTCGTCCTTCCTTCCTGGAGCTTCCGGATCGCCGCCTGGATGTCTTTTTCGGTCCGGGTGTCCACGTTGCTCGTGGCTTCATCGAGGATGAGGATCCTCGGGTTGGCGACCATGGCCCGGGCGATGGTCAGGAGCTGCCGCTGCCCCTGGGACAGGTTGCTCCCGCCATCGCTGAGCACGGTCGCATATCCCTCGGGAAGCCTCGAAATGAAGTCATGGCAGCGCGTCTCCTTCGCCGCGGCGATGCACTCTTCATCGGTGGCATCTTCCCGCCCGTACCGCAGGTTGTTCATCACCGTGTCCGAGAAGAGGAACGGTTCCTGGAGGACGACCCCGATCTGCCGCCGCAGGCTGGCCTGTGTGACATCGTAGATGCTCTGCCCGTCGATCTCGATGCTTCCGCTGTCGATGTCGTAATACCGGGTGAGGATGTTGATGATGGTGCTCTTTCCCGCCCCTGTCGGGCCGCAGAGCCCGATCATCTGGCCGGGGAGGGCTTCGAAGCTGTTGTTCTTCAGGATCTGCCGTCCCGGGACATAGCTGAAATTGACATTCTGAAACACCACGTGCCCGACCACCGGCTTCATCTCCGCCGCTCCGGGTTTGTCGATAATGTCCGGCTTTTCGTCCAGGATGGAAAAGATCCTCCCGGCACTCACCCCGGCCCGGAGGAGGAAATTGTAGTTGGCAAAGATGGTGATGAGCGGCAGGACAAAGAGCAGGGTGAGTGAGAGGAAGGTGGTCAGCACCCCGACGGAAAGGTCCCCGCGGATGATCATGATCGAGCCCACCAGGGCCACGAGGGCGATATCGATGTTCGTGATCAGGATGGTGAGGGGATAGATGATGAGGGAGAAGATCTGGGCCCTGCTCCCCACGTCCCGGGCACCCTCGCTCACTCCATCCTCCTTTGTCGCGACCGTCTCCTGCTGCCGGTAGGCGATGATCGTTCTCTCCCCGGCGATGGTCTCTTCCAGGAGGCCGTTCAAGTCCGCAAGCCGCTCCTGCAGGAGAACGAAGGCCGGTCCCGCCACCCGGGCCAGCAGGTACACGAGACCTATCAGGAGGGGGATGGCAATGGAGGCGATGGCCGCGAGCGTTGCATGGAGGGAGAACATGGCGATGAGGGTGGTGGCCAGCATGAAGATCCCCATGAGGAGGGTTCCCAAAGGCTGCTGGAAGAAGGCGGTGACCACGTCGATGTCGTTTGTCACCCTGCTCATCAGTTCACCGATCGGCTGCCGGTCGTAGAAACGGAGCGACAGGGTCTGCATATGCTCGAAGAGTTCCTGGCGGAGCCTGAAGAGTGCGCTCTGGGTCACCCGGGCAAGCAGCCGGAAGCCCAGGAAGAAGCAGACAAACGAAAGGCCGGCAAAAGCGGCCATGAGGAGGACCAGCCGGGAGAGGGCCGACATATCGATGGTCCCGGTGAGGGCGTTGACCGAGATCCCGAGGAAGACCGAGAGCAGGATGAAGGAGACGCTCCCAGCCAGGAAGAGGATGATGACGGCCGCGAGCGTGCCTTTCTTTTCCCCGAGATACCCGAGCAACCGGAGGAAGGTCCTCTTTCTTCGCTGGCCTTTACCGGTTTCTGCAGAGGGGGTCATGACAGGTCCTCCTTTCTGACCCCGCCAAGCTGCGACTCGAAGATCTCCCGGTACAGGGGACTCTTCTCCATGAGCTCGGCGTGACTTCCCCTGTCGACGACTTTCCCTCCATCGAGGAGGATGATCAGGTCAGCCATGAGAACGGTGCTGATCCTCTGGGCGACCACCAGCCGTGTGGTCCCGGGAAGGAGTGAATCGAGTTCGGCCTGGATCCGGCTCTCCGTTGCAACATCGACAGCACTGGTGCTGTCATCGAGGATCAGGACACGCGGTTTGCCGGCGATGGCCCGGGCGATGGAGAGGCGCTGCCGCTGCCCTCCCGAAAAATTCGCCCCTCTCCTGGCCACCCGGGATTCATAGGTCCCGGGAATGGCCGAGACGAAACTGTCGGCATCGGCTGCCTTCGCGGCCATTGTCACCGCATCGTACGGGAGGGAGGGGTTGGCAAAGGCGATATTCTCCCTGATCGTCCCGGAGAAGAGGACGCTCTCCTGGAGCGCCGAATTGACGATTCCCCGGAGGCTGTCCTGGGGGAAGTCGCGGACGTCCCTGCCATCGATCGTGATCCTTCCCTTTGTCACATCATAGAAGCGGGGGATAAGGTTGACCACCGTTGACTTCCCGGAACCGGTGGGGCCCAGGAAGGCGACGGTCTTTCCCGGCTCGGCAACAAAGGAGATCCCCTCTATGGCCTCCGGTCCTCCGGTCCCCTCGTAGCTGAACGATACATTCTCGAATTCAACCCGTCCCTTGATGTCGACTGCCCCGGCGGGAACCACTCCGGGATTATCCTTCACCAGCGGCTTTGTATCCCAGAGCTCGGCGAGCCTCCCGGCAGAGGCTTCTGCCGATATGATCTGGGGGAGGACAAAAGAGAGGATCCACAACTGGGCGAGGATAAAGAAGAAGTACTGGGTAAACGCGATGATCTCCCCGACATCGATGATCCCGGCAACCACCTGTTCGCCCCCGTAGTAGATCACCAGGGCATTAGAGAGGCCGAGGATGAGGAAGATAGCGGGCAGGATGACGGCACTGGTCCGGAGGGGGGAGAGAGATGCCTGCCGGAAGGTGTCGTTCGCCTCGCGGAACCGGTTGTTCTCATAGTCCTGGCGGACAAAGGCCTTGATAACTCTCACCCCGGCGAAGTCTTCCTGCAGCACGTTGTTCAACCCGTCGAGCTTCTTCTGCCTGTTCCGGAACTGCTTCTGGAGCAGCCAGGAGACGATCCCGAATATGACCCCTGTCGTGAGAATCACCAGCACGAAGATGAACACCAGGCTCGGGCTGGAGATGTAGACCAGGACCAGCGCGACGAGTATCATGAAGGGGGCGAACAGCAGGAACCGGACGGCATAATTCGCCGCCATGTTGATCTGGTAGATGTCGCTCGTCAGCCTGACCATCAGATCCCCGACCGGGTAACGGTCAAGGTTCCCGAAGGAGAAAGTCTGTATCTTCTTGTAGAGTTCCGTCCGGAGGAAATGAGCGGTGCCCTCCCCGATCCTTGCCGCGATATACAGGTTCGACATGGAAAAAGTGGCGGCGAGGATGGCGAAGAGGAGCATGGCGAGGACACTGTCCACCACCACAGTGACGTCCCCGGCCAGGACCCCGTCATTGACCAGCTGGGAGACCTGCTGGGGGATGAGGAGCATGAAGATCGCTCCCAGCATGACGAAGACCTGCGAGAGGAGGATCCATTTCCAGGCCCTCTTGTAGATGATCATCATCCGGCGAAGGTTTTCGAGCATGCTTACGGCTCACCTCCTATCCCAGAACGGCCGGTCGACGGGTGGAGATCGCCGCTGCAGGGATAGCGGGTATGAAGAGTCAAATCCATGACATGCAATCGCCCTGCCGGTATAAATAGTCAGAGGAATCCTTTTGTTCCAGTGTTTTGGAAGCCTCGCCGGTTTACCGAACCGTCCTGCCAGTCGGGACAGAAAACGGTGAGAGAGGGGTCCTGTCGGGAAAGGGTCTGCCTGAAGTTGGGAGGTATGCCCGCAAGCTATTTTTTTTCCGCCGTTCAAAATGAAACAGATGTCATTCGTCAGAATATCTCTCATTGCAGGCTTGCTTATTGCTGCAATTCTGGTTGCAGGATGTGCAACACAACAGCCTCCGGCAACGTATTCCCCGACGGCAGGAGGAACTACTCTTGTTACAGCGGGCACGACGGTTGTTACAGCGGCGACAACACCGGCAGTAACTGTTATTCCCGTGGAGTCATGGAAAAAGGTCAGGCTTGAAACAAGTAAGGGCACCATTGTTGTCGCCCTTGATCCGAATATGCCGGTAACGGCGGGGAATTTTGAGACCCTCGTGAAGAACAAATTCTACGATGGCGTGATATTCCACCGCGTTATCGA
>JAJRBS010000081.1 GCA_028679325.1 Methanoregulaceae archaeon
CGATGGAGTCATTATAGAAGAACACAGTGGCCCCGTCTATCTCACTTGTCCCATCTGTCTCGCGGCGGGAACCCTGATCGATAGCCCGAGCGGTCCGGTGCCGGTAGAAGATGTGAGGGCGGGGATGATTGTCTGGACAGAGGACTCCGATGGCAGCCCGCTAGCGGTGACCGTCCTTCAAACTTCCCGAACTCATGTCCCTGAAGGACACCGGTTCGTCCGGCTCGGGCTCTCGGACGGGCGGGAGATCACGGCCTCCCCCGGTCACCCGACTGCCGACAAGAGGACTATCGGCTCACTCATAACGGGAGACCAGTTCGACGGAGCGGTTGTCACAAGGGTGGAAAGCCAGCTTTCCGATGAGGAGTTCACTTATGACATCCTTCCGTCCGGGGAGACGGGGCTGTACAGGGCAAACGGGATCCTCCTGACGAGTACCCTCCGGTGAGCAGAGACGATTTCCGCATCTCGTCGTTCCGTTGCGGTCGCGTTCTGGTGGCTTCAGCGTCCGGAGACGGCTTCCGGTTCCCAGAGGGCAATTGTGTTTCCTTCGGAATCAAGGATATGGGCCATGGAGCCGACCATCTTGACACTCATCTTCGGCATGACGATCTTCCCTCCCTGTTTCTCCACCTTTGCCAGTGTCTTGTCGAGATCGTTCACCTTTACGTAGGTGACTATGCCATGGGGTACAGGTTCAGGACGCTGGTACATCCCTCCCCTACTGATGGTGCCCTCTTCAGCAGGACCGGTGGTGATCTCCCAGTACTCCATGGCGACCTCGGGATTCTGATTCTTGGCAAACTCCCACCCTAGAAGATCCTTATAGAATTTCTTTGCCCGTTTCAGGTCGTCTGCGGGCACTTCAAAGTAGGCCAGGTTCGGCATAGAGGCACGATGGGCAACACGGATAAAAGAGATTTCGGATGGGCAGAGGCTAGATTACCCTACCCTGCTGCCCAGGGGCTGGTTTTCACAGGGAAGCCGGGGCAACGGCAGCTGAACTCCTGGCATCAGCGGGAGCCATCCCTAAGAATACATGCGGAACCGTCAGGGAGGGACCTTTTGTCCAATTATCCACCCAGGATCACGAATCCCGTGGTCTCGGTGCTGCCGGCCGGGTTGCTCACCTCCAGGGTTACGATGAAAGTACCTTTCCCCGGGTACGTATGGACCGGGTTCTGCTCGCCTGAGGTCCCGCCGTCGCCGAAATTCCAGGACCAGGAGGTCGGAAGACCGGTAGAACGGTCATGGAACTGCACGGTGAAGGGCTGGGCGAAGGTCGGAGGATCAGCCGAGAACGAGGCCGCTGGCTGAGTATATGCCGGATTGACGGTGATGTAATTGACCTTTGTCTCATTGTTGGTCCCGCCGCTGTTTGTTGTTCGCAACCGGACAGTGTAGCTCCCCGGGACCGTGTACGTATGAGCGGGGTTCCGTTCGTCCGAGGTGTTGCCGTCCCCAAAGGACCAGTTCCACCCGGTGGGATCCCCGGTCGACGTATCGGTGAACCGGACCGTGAGGGGGGCCTTTCCTGTGGTTGTATTGGCTGTAAACCCTGCGATGGGGGGCGGCACGGACGCAGTTGGCGAGGGAGTTGGTTCGGGCGTGGTGGTTGCGGTCATGGCAGGTGTTGCCGGCGAAGGTCCAGGGGTGACAGGTTGTGTCGTCGGAAACGTGGCCGGGGGAGGTGCCGGAGGCGCTGCGACGCACCCGGCCAGCAGAAGAATGACCAGGAGGCAGATGCCGGTTATCAGGGCGAATCTCATAACCCGGAACTGTCATCCCTGCCTGTTAAAACTATCCCCAAGCAAGATGGGCTTTCACGGGTTACCTGCTACCTTATGCCATCGAAAAGACAATCCCGGAGTATGACTGCCCCGCTTGAGTACATCGCCATCATGCGTCCGAGACGTCCCGATTTTCTCACCACCATGACCCCCGAAGAAAAGGAGACCATGCAGAAACACCTCGCCTACGCCGATCTTCTTTTCGCTGAAGGAAAGATCATCCTTGGCGGGGCTGCCCTTGACGGTGCGATCGGGATCCTGGTCCTCCGGGTTGAATCAGCTGATGAGGCCCGTTATATCTACGAGCACGATCCGGCGGTCATCGCTGGTATCGGCGATACCGAACTCCACCCCTTCAGGGTCGGCCTGCTGGCTGGTCCGGGGGTGAGGTGAACCTGCCCGCTCCCGAAACCTTCATCCCTTACCCCTCCAATCACCCAGCATGTCCGGACCGATCGTTCTTGTCACCGGTTCGACCGATGGCATCGGCAAGGCAACCGCCCGTGAATTGGCCGACGGGGGAGCCGAGGTCATCCTCCACGGGCGTGACCAGGAAAAAGGTGCCCGTGTGATCCGGGAGATTGAGAAGGAGACCGGGAGGAGAGGTCTCTCCCTGATCACTGCCGATCTCTCGCTCCAAAAGAACGTTATCCGGCTGGCCGAGCAGGTCTCCTCCCACTATGAGCGGCTCGACGTGCTGATCAACAACGCCGGGACTTTCGAGCCGACCCGGAGGCTGACATCCGACGGGGTCGAGATGACCCTTGCCGTCGATTACCTGGCACCCTTCCTCATCACCCGTCATCTCCTCCCGCTCCTGAAGAAGAGTTCTCCGTCGCGGGTGGTGAACGTCGCCTCGATGGCACACAGGGACGTCAGGACGATCGACTGGGAGAACCTCATGGGAGAGAAGAGCTACGACCCCTACGATGCATACTCCCTCTCCAAGTTCGCAGTCGTTACCTTCACGTACGCACTTTCCCGCAAGATCACCGCGACAGATATAACGGTCAATTGCCTCCACCCCGGTGTGGTCGATACCAAGATGCTCCGGAAAGGTTTTCCCGGTATCTGGGGAAAACCCCCGTCGGAGGGAGCAGAGACCTCCCTCTTTTTGGCACTGTCACCTGAGGTGGAGGGCCTGACCGGTATGTACTTCGAGGAGAGCCGGGAGCCTGGCCGGTCCTCCTCCCTGACCTATGACCGGGAGGTTCAGGAACGGCTCTGGGACGTCGCAGATAAACTTACGGGGCTCCGGGAGAAGGGCAGATGAGAGAAGAGGGTGTCAGGGTCCGGAAGCTGCCCTGCAGGCTGACTCCGATCCTGGGATGGAGAGATCGTGAGTGACATAACCGCAACCGGACAGGTCCGGCAGATCATGCAGGACTTTGCCCGGGAAACAGGTCTTGACCCCGTGGCCACCCGTCCCCGGAGATACCTGTGGACCGATTCCTTTGCCGTCTGCAACTACCTCGAACTCTTCCGGCGGACAGGGGATGAGGCCCACCGTGACCTCGCCCTCCGCCTTGTCGGACAGGTGCATAACGTCCTCGGACGACACAGGGAAGATGATCCAAGGTCAGGCTGGATCAGCGGTCTTGATGACCAGGAGGGAGCCTTTCATCCGACAATCGGAGGACTCAGGATCGGAAAACCCCGACCCGAGCGGAAGCAGGGAGAGCCTCCCAATGAAAGGATGGAGTGGGAGCAGGACGGGCAGTACTACCATTACCTGACCCGTTGGATGCATGCTCTCAACCGGACCGGCTGTGTGACCGGAGAACCTGTCTATACCAGCTGGGCAGTCGAGCTTGCCCGGACAGCCCATGCCCGGTTCGTCTATACCCCTCCATCCAGCGGGCAGAAGCGGATGTACTGGAAGATGAGCATCGCTCTCTCCCGCCCCCAGGTGGCGTCCATGGGGCTGCACGACCCGCTTGACGGTCTGGTTTCATACTGCGGGCTCCAGATGAGTCTGTTCGACCTCCGTGGCCAGCTTCGCGGCCCTGATCTCCTGGCAGAGATCAATGATATGGCCGGTATCTGCCGTGACCGGAACTTTGCTACAGATGATCCCCTGGGGATCGGGGGTCTCCTGGCCGATGCCCACCGGATCGCCGGGCTGATGGTGGAAGGGGGCTTTACCTGCCATGTTCTCCTCGAATCCGTGGTCAGTTCGGCCCTGCGGGGGATCGAGGCGTATCTCCAGACCGCACCCTTCAGAACTCTGCCGGAACAGCGGCTGGCCTTCCGGGAACTCGGCCTCTCCATCGGGCTTTCCGGGGTTCTTCCGCTCTGGGAACTAATCGAAAGAAATCCCGGTCTTTTCGAGCCGGAAGGGGGGATCGCCCGGAAGGTAGCGGCCCTCGAGAGGTACACCCCCCTGGCTGATACCATCACCGGATTCTGGCTGGATGGGAAGAACGGGGACAAAGAGAGCTGGAACGAGCACCGGGACATCAACGCCGTTATGCTTGCAACCAGCCTCGCTCCCGGATCCTTCCTGGAGCCTTAGAAGGAACGGGGATGAGGAGCTGGACTGTGGGGAAGGAGCGAGTTTCCTTTTTTGATGAATACACCCTCGTGACATGATACTTCCCCGATCATTCTATGAACAGGATACCATCGACGTCGCACGGGACTTGCTCGGGTGCTACTTAGTTCACCAGGAAGTTAAGGGGACGACCATCGGCAGGATCGTCGAGGACGAAGCATACCTGGAGAACGACCGGGCAGCCCATTCCTACCGGGGAATGACCAACCGGAACCGGGTTCTCTTCGGTCCGCCTGGCCGATCTTACGTCTTCTTCATCTATGGAATGCATTGTTGTGTCAACGCTGTGACGGCCACGGAGGGAAAGGGGGAGGCAGTCCTGATCCGGGCCCTTGAACCGGCAGACGGCATCAGTCTGATGCAGACCCGGCGGGAGACAGACAAACTCATCGCGCTTTGCAGCGGTCCCGGAAAGCTGACCCAGGCCCTCCACGTCACTATGGACGACAACGGCCTGTCGCTCAGCGACAGCACTCTCCAGATCTGGTCAGGAGACAGCATACCGGACTTTCAACCCCCGACAGGTGACCAGATTGTGCAGACCACGCGGATAGGGATATCGAAGGCAAGGGATCTTCCTCTCCGTTTTTACATCAGGGGAAACCGGTTCATCTCGAGGAAGTGAGTCCTGGTCTGGTCTATCCGGAGAGAATACCGTCCTCCAGGGAAGAATCGCCAATAGAAGGAAGCCTTCACGGGCCGGGAAGATGGGAGGAATTGTAACCCCAAAGTTACAGAAGTGGCGAGAAAAAGGGCCGCTAGTACTGTCCGGGGGTCAGGACAGTGAAGCGTTTATGGCAGCGTGTACACTTCCCATCCCTTGATTCTTTGTAGAAATCCTTGGGATTATTGAACACCATCGAAGTCTCGGTGTTGCAGTCATGACAGGTGAAACGGATAACATACCCGGACCTGGTACCCATGACTGTTGGTTTTACGGAATTTTTTATCATGCTTGCTATTGTGCTTCTGACCGGCTGTGTGCAGCCGTTTTGAATGCATTCAACTTCCCATTCGTGCGGTAGTACCCCGCGGGGCGTACGGTCAGATGATGAGACCGTATCGGTCCATCAAAAGGGCACTTTCCCCCAGTTCTTGACTGGTCTTTCAGTATATTGGCGCGCTGACGGTAAATAAGCATGCACAGGACAAGGTCCTAAAAATCAGGATGAATCCAGGGGGGACCTTGTTCCGTTATTCCATGAAAAGGCTCATCACCAGAAATAGCGAGACAGAGGAAAGGACAATCGGTGCCTCCACATGCCCTACTATGTCGAATCAAAGGACCATGCCCTCCGGAAGAGGTTTGAAGAGATCGTTCTCGACTGGCCTGGGGTAACGAAGAAGATAATGTTTGGCTCCCCCTCCTACGCAGCAGAAGGAACTCTTTTTGCTATCCTTGTGACCGACGGGATCATCCTCACCCGCCTCGATGAGGAGCAGAAGTCGGCCCTGATCTCGACAGGTTTCGCAGATTACTTCTCCGGCCATGGGAGGGTCATGAAGAAATGGGTGGTCGTATCAGTCGGTGATCCGTCCCACATCGACCGTTATCTCCCCTTCATCACCGCCAGTTACCAGGCGGCACGCATGGGGACAGGCTCCCGGAAATGACATTTCAGCCGGGGATGAATCCCCGGAAATACCAACCCCCCTGTCCTCTCCCGGGTGCGATTTATAGCGTCTGAACGATCAGCAGAGATGAAATGAAAGAGATGTCCGGGGCGAAAGGGAATCGCCCGATATCCTTATCGCGTTTTTCCTCCCAAAACTATCATGCAGAGTGACTACTTCGCACTCAATACCCCGTTCAAGCCCTCGCCGTCACTCATGACCTGGTTTGTCATTGACTTTTCTCTCTTCGTTGCCTTCATGACTCTCGTCATCCCCTTCCCGATGTATGCGTTCGGAGCGATAGATACCGGGACTTTCTTTGCCGCTCTCGGAGGAATAGCGTTCATCGTGATCCTGTTTGCCATCTGGGCGAAGCTCTACTATGACAGCATGTGGTACGAGCTCCACGACGACGAGATGCGCTGGAAGCGGGGAGTCATCTTCCGCCGGACAGGGATCGTCCCCTACAACCGGATCACGAACATCGATATCCGCCAGGGACCGGTGATGCGGAGGCTTGAGATCTCGACCATCTCCATCCAGACCGCCGGATATTCAGGCCAGGCCCAGGCCGAGATCCGGATCGAGGCCATCGTTTACGCCGAGGAACTCCGGGAACTGATCCGGAGCATGGTCAGGGTGACGGGAGGCGGGGACGGGACCGGTACCGGGAGGACCGCTGCTCCGCAAAAGACGACCGATCTCCAGATACTCGAGGAGTTAAAAGCCATCCGGGAACTCCTTGAGACGAAAGTCTGATGGTCTGTTCCTGAATTGACAGAAAAATCCCAACTTTCATCATTTCCCGGGTCAACTCCTTCTAAAAACCCCTGTGATGTTTGAGAAGCTCGACCTTTCAAAGAAGATAGACGATGACGCCTATGCCCAGGGGATAGAGCCCCTCCATACCCGGATAGGCGTCCTCCAGCGGGAACTCCATGACAGCGGGATCCCGGTCGTCATCGTGGTTGAGGGCTGGAACGCATCGGGAATCACCCTGGTCATCAACGAACTGATCCAGTACCTTGACCCCCGCGGGTTCTCCATGCA
Organism: Methanoregulaceae archaeon; assembly: GCA_028679325.1. Taxonomy (GTDB): domain Archaea; phylum Halobacteriota; class Methanomicrobia; order Methanomicrobiales; family Methanospirillaceae; genus UBA9949. The sequence goes on from JAJRBS010000081.1 coordinate 7,009, forward strand.
CTCTATCGGATCCCCCGATGATGAGGAGCGCAGTCGGCACTTTCTCTGGAGGTTCTGGAAGAGGACACCGGCACGGGGGCGTATGGCCATCTTTGCACGGAGCTGGTATTCCCGGTCGCTGGCCGAACACGTCTCAGGGATAGACTGGAAGACGGGCATCAGGCACTCCATCGAGTCCATCAATGTCTTTGAGCGGCAGCTTGCTGACGACGGGGTGGTCATCCTCAAGTTCTTCCTCCATATCAGCAAAGAGGAGCAGAGGAGACGGCTCGATGAGAGGGAGAAGGACGCCCTGACCTCGTGGATGATCACCCGGGGGGACTGGGACTTCCACAAGCACTATGACAGCTACATCCCGGTCATCGAGCAGTACGTCCGGAAGACAGACACCCATTTTGCCCCCTGGACAGTGGTGGAGGCCAATGACGCCAACTTCACCCGCCTCAAGGTCTATTCGACGGTCATCCGAAGGCTTGAAAAGAAGCTCGCAAAGGCAAAGGAGAACAAGCAGAATAACGGGGGAAAAACGGCTGGCATGAAGCCGGCACGAAATGACGTGACCCGGGAGGCCGAACCCCCGGTCACATACTCGCGGGAAGAGTACGACAGGCTCCTGGCTGATTACCAGGAGCAGGCCCGGGACATCCAGTACCTTCTCTACAAACGGAAGGTCCCCCTGATCATCGTGTACGAGGGGTGGGACGCCGCCGGCAAGGGGGGGAACATCATACGGCTTGTCCACCGGATGAATCCCCGGGGCTATGATGTGGTCCCGGTTGCCCGTGCCAACCAGACCGAGCTCGACCACCACTTCCTCTGGCGGTTCTATCAGAACTTCCCCCGGGCTGGGCACATCACTATCTTTGACCGGAGCTGGTACGGGAGGGTGCTTGTCGAGAGGGTGGAATGTTTTTGTGCTGACAACGATTGGAAACGGGCCTTCCAAGAGATCAACGAGACAGAGGAACTCTTTGTGGAAAACGGCGGAGGGCTCATCAAGTTCTGGCTTGAGGTGAGCAGGGATGAGCAGTACCGTCGCTTCATGGCCCGGCAGGAGGATCCCCTGAAGCAGTGGAAGATGACCGAGGAAGACTGGAGGAACCGCGAGAAGTGGGACCTGTACGAGGAGGCCATCGACGAGATGCTGGCACGGACCAGCACGCCGGCTGCCCCCTGGACGGTAGTCGAATCCAATGATAAGTACTTTGCCCGCATAAAGACACTCCAGACCCTCATCGATTACGGGGAGAAGCTCTTCCGGTAAAACGGTATGAGCGAACGGTCCGCAGCGTACCCCCGATAACCGTCCAGCCCTTCCTCCCTCACCTTTTTCCCCCGGCCCGGTGAATGTGATGAGATAATCCATGAATCTTACCGATTGCACAACCTTCGCAAACGAGAACCCGGTGACCTTCATCTCGACCATAGACGGGGAAAAGCCCCGGGTCCGGGCCTTCGCCCTGTGGTTTGCCGATGAGACCGGCTTCTATTTCCACACCGGGACACCGAAGAGCGTTTACAGGCAGCTGAAAACGAACCCCCGGGTGGAGCTCTGTTTCTACGCGCCCGGAGAGGGAGCAGGAAAGATGATGAGAGTTAGCGGAACGGTCGAGTTTCTGAACGATCCGGCTCTTGAAAAGAGGCTTGACCAGGACCGTCCGTGGGTGAAGGCCCTTCTTGCCTCAGCACCGGAAGGAGCCAGGGTGGCCATTTTCCGGGTTGCCCACGGGCAAGCGTGGTTCTGGACCATGGAGAACAACATGCGGGAGGAGCAGGCTCCCCGCGTGCGGTTCTGATTCTCATCCCTCTTTTCCACTCATCCTACCGCCTTTCACGAAAAGCTGGTCTGACCCTCGATAGATCTCAAACAAACATTAAATATCAGGAGCCCTGATGGTGCCCTTGCACGGAAGTGCATGACCTATGAGAAAATTTTCCCTGCTCTTCATCATCCTGATCCTTTGCGGGGCGGTACTCCTTGCCGGTTGTACCCAGCAACCGCCCGGACCACCCCAGACTACAACGCCGGCACCCACACCGGTGCCGGACACTGTCAGGGTGGCAAGCAACCCGCAGTACGGCAGCATCCTTGTGGACTCTGGCGGAAAAACCCTGTATTACTTCACGAAGGACACCCCCGGTAATGGACTCAGCGCCTGCTACAACCAGTGCGTGGTGATCTGGCCGGTGTTCAGGGCAGAACCTCTCCGCGTGTCCCCGCCTCTTTCTGCCGCAGACTTCGGCGAAATTACCCGGGCGACAGGCGAGAAACAGACAACCTTCAAGGGATGGCCGCTCTACTACTACCAGGGTGACGCTGCCCCTGGAGAGACGAAGGGCTACGGCCTCAACCAGGCCTGGTATCTCCTCTCCCCCACCGGGATCATGACCCCCGCTCCCACGACATCGGCAACACCTCTGCCCACCACCGTTGCGACAACCGTCCCAACCACACAGCCGACCACGGTGAGGACGACTTCTTACTCCTCCTCTTCTTACTAACCTTTTTTCGGCTCTTTCATAATCTATCGGGTTGATTAGATCTCATGCAAGGAAAGAAAGACGGGAGCGGCTATCACTGCTGGCAGTGCCTTGAATGCGCCTACGTCTATGATCCGGAAAAAGGGGACCCGAAGAATGGGTATCCACCGGGAACCCCGTTTGAAGATCTCCCCGACACCTGGCGGTGCCCGGAATGCCGGGTCTTGAAGGGGAAAAAAGGGCTGTTTGTCGAACGGAAATGATAATTCACGGTCTCTCCGCCACGCCCTTGAAGAAGGTATATGAGAAGCTGCCGTCTTTTTCCGTAGTCCGGTAGAGATCCCGGACTCCCTGCTCCCAGTTCTCTCTCGTTATCATGCCGCTATCGATAGCCTGATCCCTGACCCCCTCGACCATGGCAATAAAGATGTTCCTGACCGCTTCGCCGGATTCCGGAGAGCTTCCATCGGCGTATACCTGGCGGGGCGAGACCCTGACATCCGAGAATCCGGCATCGTTCAGGAGATGCCAGAGTTCCCTGCCGATGAGGGAGTTACCTCCCATTCCGGCCTGGAGATCGATGAGGCAGCTGATAACGGCACGGGCAACGGTACTCTCCGGATAGAAGAGGGCCGAACCGTGATCCCCCTCGATAACGGTGATGGTACCTCCCTGCCGCAGCACACCTTTCAGGTTCCGGAGGGCCAGGAGGGGATCTTTCAGGTGTTCGAGGAGGAAGCAGACAAAGACATGATCAAAACTCTCCGGGGGAAAAGGGAGATTGTAGACGTCTGCCTGCCGGAATGATGCCCGGGTCACCGAAGCTGCCCTGGCACGATCTTCAGCGATAGCCAGGGATTCGGGCGAGATGTCGATGCAGACAAAATTCGCACCAGGGCTGTTCCGGGCAAGGATGATGGTCTGGGCACCAACCCCACAGGCCGCTTCGAGAACGATGCTGCCGTCCGGATAGCGGGTGCCGGCGTGCAACAGGTCTGCGAGCCGTGAGGCCTGGTAGTCCAGTCTTTCCGATTCGCGGGATGATCGGCCATGGACGTATTCGGGGGAGCTCATCGTACCGCAGTACTTTGTCTCGTCCTCGGGATAGTTATTCCGTGCATTCAAACGGTAACAGAGTCGGTCCGACGTGTTCGTTGTCATGAAACAGGCCCCGGGCATGTGGCATACCTTATTTATAATCCGTTGTCTGGAAATTCCCGCTTCATGAAACACCGGCCAAGACCATTCCCGGCATGATGATCGCCTTTGCACTCGTGGCAGCTGGATGTGTTACACCCTCTGTTCCCGCCTCACCGACCCCCACCCATCGGCCCGCATCAGGTCGGTAAAGGCTCCCGGCGCCAGTTTTCAATGGCATCAGGGTCGTGCAGAGCGGCGAGCCTCTTCCCTAGCTCTCTCTATTGCGTCGGCCAGTTCGTCAGGTCTCTGTGATCCCAAAAGGAAACACTTTCCGGTTTTTTGGCAGATGAACACCCCGCGGTTCCCTGATACATTGTAAGCCCGCCCCCTGAACCCGACCCGCATCCCCCAGCCTCCATATTCAAGTATGGGACGATAGGTGACAGCCTCGGCACTGGCGATCTCGCTCGCAGGAACATTCCTCCATCTGATCTGAAGGGGGTACATCCGGTAGGAGAGGAAAAAATCCCTGACCTCTGTCTCAAGTCTCATGATCAGGAACCAGACCGGAAACACGACACCAAAGATGACGAATACGATAACGACGATCACAGCCGAAGACTCGTCAGCCGGACTGAGCAGGAGCCGTACAAAAAAGGCCCAGGAAAGAACGGCAATGAATCCGACCAGAATGATGACCCAGACCTGGTGGAAGCGCTGGACCTCAGAGAATGCCGGATCGGATGTCATAGTACAGGATAGGGTGACCTCAGCCATAAACAGGAGCAGACCGGAAGAATACCCTGATCATCAGATCTCAGGGACAAGGTAACTCTTTCTCGATAAATCGAGCGGAGGATTGCCCTCCTTCATCACATCGACGACCTTCTCGATGTGATGCCTCATATACCAGATCGCCAGGAAGAGCGAAGCCTTCATGAGAGGGTTCCCGGCGGAAATCCTTGGCAGCAGCTCCCGGATGACCCGGAGATCATGCTCCGTGCAGGCCGCGAGCAGCTGCCAGTGTGCGGGAAGCATCTTCTCAACCGTAAAAGACTCCTTGTCAGAGAGGGCGGAGGGGGTCATGGAGACAAAGTTCATGGGAATGATCAGGGCCCTGATGCCCCGGAGCCGTTCCACCATCTCCAGGGTCTGGATCACATCGTCCTCGGTCTCTCCCGGCAGGCCCGAGATAAGGGTGCAGGCCGCAACCCAGTTCTGGTCATGCAGCATTCCCAGCCCGTGTTCGACGATCTCGGGCCAGGCGTCTGGCGATGAGGGAGCACATTTCCCTTTCATATACTCCCCCATGAGACGAGGGCTCGCGGTCTCCACGCCGATCTGGACGCCGTTGAAAGGTTGCCGGGGAAGAGAGGAAAGAATCTCGGAAACATCGGCGAGTACATCCGGATGATGGTAAACGGTGGCAAGCGCAAGGTGGGAGAGGCCGATACTGGTTATTCCCGGTATCGCTGCCACGCCTCTGAAGAGTTCCCGGAGCTTCTCCTTCTCCGGGTTGAAGTCTCTGGATCCATAGGCAAGGACGTCTTCGGCATGCAGCATGGCAACCCGGTTGCCGGCTGCGGCATTAACCGCCACATCTCCGAGGATCTGGTCGAGCGGTTTATGCCGTATGGGGTGGATACGGGGGGTGCAGAAACGGCAGCCCCGCATGCACCCCCGAGAAATCTCCACCAGGCCGTGAATGGTGGCATGCCGGAGCCGGGGTATCCGATCGAGCGGGGCATCCTCACCAGTGACGATCCTTGGTACCTCCTCCCCGTCAAGGATAGCTCTGAACATCAAGGGAACCGAGACCTCGCCTTCCCCCAGGTGGACATGGTCGATGCCCAGGCGGTCCATCAGCGGTTCATGGGCAACCTGCCAGGCGGCTCTTCCTCCGACGACGGTGGTCGCCCCCTTCAATGCCGGGTTCCTCATGAGTTCAAGAAACTTGGCCCGGTTGAGCGGCATGCCGGTCCGGACCAGGTCGGCAAAGGTCGAGGTCGGCGGGTTGATTCCCAGGAGGTCATGGCCCGAGATGGAGATGATCCTCGTCTCCTTCCCGGCCACCTTCCCGAGATCTCTCGGGTGGACCACCGCGACGTCCTGCGGAGAGAGACCATCATTGATCAGGGAAGATTCGATTAGGCGGGTACCCCCGTCAGCATACATAGCCCGTCCCCTCTCTCTTTTGACGGGAGGTGCGAAAACAGAGAAGAAGAACCAGTCCGGGAACACCCCATGGGGCAGGCAGGTGGCGAACCCGAAGAAGATACTTCCCCTGTACTGGCTCATCATCGTCTCGTCGGCAGTCAGTATGATGGCCGGTGATGCTGACATGACGTTTCAAGCAATGTACGACGATCTGTTTGACCATAAACGTTTTGCAGGCAGGGATCTGGTAAATTCGCGCTTGATAATGGACAGGATCCCTCTCTCCTGTTCGGATTGGGGTAGATGATGAATCGTCCCGGGCACTGTTTCTTACAGGTTTATAAAAAAAAGATGTCTAACGGACCAGGGACGAACCCCAGACGGTATGTTCATAGCGCTGGGCCTGTTCCTGGCCACGTGTACAGAAGGACTTGTACTTCAGCCCCATCTTGCTCTTCACGGGACAGGTCGGGCAGTTGCAGCCCTTCTCCTCGCTGACGCACATGAAGCTTTTTCCGAGGGCACAGTACAAGCCTTCTTTAGCGTTCTTTGCACAGGTGTTGTATGTCGGGCAGGACGGGCATATACACATGCCCATCAGCTCGTTGATCGTCTTGGCCTGGTCCTCCTTGCTCATCTTGGCAAGGGCCTGCATCTGCGTGTCAAATACATCCATCGGTTTTTCACCAATTGGCATAGATAGACAAGGGAGTATATGAGGTTTTTCCCGCTACCCGGCCGGCATTCCCTGCCCGGTGCCTGCCGAGAAAATGATAAAGCGGGGCCAGAGAAGGAATGGTCATGAAGGAAAAGGAACCGGTGGAAGAGAATCGCTGGAATGTGATCGAGGCCGTTACCCGGCTTTTTGTCTCCACCGACAACCGGGACTGGCCTGCTGTCAGTTCCTGCTTTGATGAGAGCGTCCTTTTGACATGGGCTCACTGTCAGGGAGAGAGCCATCATGGGTCACACCGGAATTCATCATCAGCGGGTGGGAGGAAGGCCTGAAGGATCTTTTAGCCGTGCACCACCAGATCGGAAACAGCCTTGTGCAGGTACTGGGCAGTACCGCCAGCCTGACCTGTTATGGCATCGCCATCCATTACCTGCCCAATCCCTCGGGCAGGAACACAAGGACCTTTGTAGGGAGCTATGATATCCAGCTGGTCAGAAAGAAAGGAGCGTGGAAGATCGACGGGTTCGCCTATCACTCAAAGTTCGCCCTCGGGAACCTGGACCTCGGTTCATAATCGTTACCCTCGACAGGCGTAACACGTGAATGATCACCGGCAAGGAC